>JADFGO010000113.1 GCA_022567655.1 Candidatus Neomarinimicrobiota bacterium | reverse complement strand
ATTGAAAAACAGCGTGAACTGTTAAAACCAATTGTAATTAGTCATAATGGAGAATGGTTAAGAGAAATCGGTGACGGTTTATTGCTCAGTTTTTCAAGTTCAACTGAAGCCGTCAAATGCGCTATTGAGCTGCAACATGCGGCTAAGGATGTTGAAAACCTTAATATCCGGATCGGAATACATCAAGGAGATATCATACAGCAAGATGGTGACCTATTCGGGGACGATGTAAATATCGCCTCAAGAATTGAGCCATTTGCGGCGGTTGGGGGAGTCGCAATTTCCGATAAAGTTAATCGGGATATTTCGAGCAGTTCGGAAATCAGAACCAAGTACGTTGGCGAACCGAAACTTAAAGGAGTAAAACAGGAGGTTAAAGTTTACTGTATCACTTCGCACGGGCTTCCCGAGACTAAGCTCTCCGAAGTATCCGCGAAACTTGAGAAACCCCCTGTTCCGTGGATACGGTATGCCGTCCCCTTACTGCTGATTATGGCTGTCGGTTCATACTTTCTTACAGGTACGGAGGAGGCTATAAGTTCGATTGCCGTCCTGCCTCTTACTAACATGTCCGGTGATCCGGAACAAGACTATTTCGCCATTGGAATGACTGAAGAATTGATTACTGAGATCTCGAAGATCAGCGCGCTAAGGGTAACTTCGCGTCAGTCCGTCATGCGTTTCAAAGATTCGGAGCTCTCACTGTCGGAGATTGCCCGTCAGTTGGGTGTGGACGCCATCTTGGAGGGATCTGTCTTTCGGGTAGGTGACAGCGTTCGCATTACAACACAATTGATACACGGCGCTACAGACGAACATCTCTGGGCTGATCGCTTTGATCGCGAACTTAAAAATATATTAATTATGCACAGCGAAGTGGCGAGAGCCATCGCTAAACAGATCAAAATCACGCTGACCCCGCAGGAGGAGACTCTTCTTTCTAACGCTCGTCCGGTAAACCCTGAAACTTACGAAGCATACCTAAAAGGGATGTACTATCTTGACAAGTCTGATCCTGAACTATTCAATAAAGGCTTGATGTATTTATCTGAAGCGATTGAAAAAAATCCGGCGGATCCTCTGGCTTATGCCGGATTGGCACAAGGTTACATCAATATCGGTCATGGTCCAGCGCCACCGCCTGGCGTATGGCTTAAAGCACAGGCGGCGACACTCACAGCCTTGAAATTGGATTCTACTCTTGCTGAGGGTCATGCAGCTTTAGCGCGAGTTAAACTCTATTATGAATGGGACTGGCCGGGTGCGGAACGTGAATTTGAACGTACTATAGAACTTAACCCGAGTTTGGTAAAAAACAGATATCATCATGCGTATTATTACTATCTTACGGGACATATGGATGAGGCGTTAGTAGAACACACCTTAGCCAAAGAACTCGATCCGCTGACCCCAATGTACACAGCATGGCTGGGAGGACTGTATTTGTTTGATGGGCAATTCGAAAGGGCGATGGAAGAAGCGCAAAACTCCTTAGAGTTGAATCCTAATTATGGTGCAGGGCTTTTAATACTTGGAGGAGCTTATCTTGAAATGGGCATGATTGAAAAAGCTATCGCAACCCATGAAAAGATGGCATCCGTCGCTCCGTGGTGGAGCTACGCTCTTGGCGTTACTTATGCCCGAACAGGTAATATCAGTGCCGCAGAAAAGATACTTGTTGAGTTGGAAGAAGCAGAAGCGACTCCATGGGGCGCGTTCACACTAATCTCTTTGAATGGGGCATTGGGGAATTTAGATGAGGCTTTCAAGTGGCTGGATTACGAGCAGCCGCATGCATGGATTCCATGGGTTTCTGTATTGCCGTGGTTTGAACCGCTGCGAGATGACCCGCGCTTCAAGGATTTTCTTGAACGTCTAAATCTCCCTGGATGAGTATAAACTGCCCGTATACTTGGAACACCAACTATATCACCCTTCAAGGTTTAAGATAGAACAGAAAATTCCACTGAATTTCTCATAAACGTATGAGTTTTGGGACACCGGAAAAGTGTGTCAAAAACGGTCGTTTTCGGGACATTCCCATAAACGTCCCAAAATCAAAGTCCCAAGAATATTGCATTTAACGAGTTTTGGCACTGCGAAATTGTGTGTCATTACCTACGTTTATGAGACTGTGCTACCTAAGTGCAGCATCTTGCGAGTTTGGATAAAGTCGGCCTTTAAATGTCCGGAAAATTCATCTTCTTCAATATAGCTTGAAACCTCGGATTTGAGCGGAATACAGGGTCAGAAAAAGTAGGACGCTGATTAATCTGTACTATCCAAAAAATACGATCCTCTATAGCACGTTCGAACCAGTCAATCGATTTCTCATAGTCCCCCAAAATATAATAATCTCTTGCTACTCTGTAAGAATTTATAGGATCTTGCTTCAGGTCGAATTCAAGAAAGACATTAAATAATCCTTTGATGCCGTAGAGATTGAACGCTTCTCTGTGTTCATCTAATACCTCAGCGGATACTTTATCAATTTCAAGTCCCTTCAGGTACAGCTGAGCCGCTTCTTCGTATTCTCCCTCACCAAGGTGAAGATCTCCCTTATTATAATACATCTGACTAAAGTCAGGATATAGTTCAATATTTCTATCCATAAACCGGCGGGCAGATTCTATATCCCCTGACCAATGGTATATCCATGATTCAACCCATAATATTACCAAAGATAGAGGGTCTAACTCTCTTGCAATTTTAATTTCTTTTTTTGACTCGTCATGCCTGCCCATATAGTTAAGATATTCCGCATACCATTGATGACCGGTAGCATAGTTAGGGCTTAACTCCAGTCCCTTTTTATATTCAGCTTCGGCAGCCTCCCAATCCCAGAAATGCTCAGTTAGGGCGTATGCAATGGCTATATGGGCTTCCCCGAGATTAGGATCTATCTCCAATGCTTTCAGCGCTGCCGCCTTACCCTTTGGATAGGTTTCTCGTGAAGGTAAGTTTGCGTATTGATGAAGAAGGACATAGCTTTCGGCTATGCCAACATGTGCCAACGCATATAACGGCTCAATGTTTACTGCTTCCTTAAAATATTCTAAACCTTTCTTAATATCATCGCCTGTTCGCTTATTCCAGAAATGTTTTCCCCTCAAAAATGCTTCATGCGCTGCGGGATCAATTTTCTTATTCGATGAGAGTTTAAGTTCTTCTTCCGGCGAGAGCGTTAATTTGACTTCCTTCGCTATCGCTTTTGCTATCCTGGATTGAAGTATCATAATATTTTCCAATTTATCCGTGTAACTGTCAGCCCAGAGATGTTCATCCGTGGAAGCTCGAATCAGTTGGACTGTAATTCTTACCTCTCCCTCAGCGTGCATAACAGAGCCTTCAAGAATTGCATCGACATTCAATTCCTTCCCAATTTCAGGAAGGGGTTTCTCTGTCCCCTTATATCTCATAACAGAGGTGCGTGAGATAACTTTAAGAGAGCGTATCTTTGCTATATTCGCTATTAGGGCCTCCGTCATTCCATCGCTGAAATATTCCTGATCAGGATCATTCGTCAGATTATCAAGCGGTAACACTGCAATTGAACGAATCTCGCCGGAAGCTTCAAGTACTCTGTCCCCCGATGAGAAAAATGGCAGATTCCATACTACGACCAAAAGTAGTGCCATCACAGTTGCACCAGCGTAAATGAACTTCCTTGGAATCGATTTTTCTGATATCAGTGTTTCTCCAGAAAAACTCCTCTTTTCACCAGTTGATGCACTTACAAAATATATATCAACAGGATCTTTTACATTCTTAAGATTTTTTGATCCCCCTGCTATTAAATCAATTTTCGCTTGGTTTTTAATCTGAGTGTATACTTCTCCCGACAAACATATACCTCCCGGTTCCGCAAGAGGTTCCAACCTTGAAGCTATATTGACACCATCACCATAAACCTCATCCCCTTTAACTACCACATCACCCACGTGTATACCGATTCGTAGTGACATCTCGTCTTCTAACTTAAAGACATGCTGAATCTCAATAGCAGCATTCACCGCTTCTATGGCGCTGTTAAACCGGCAGAATGTTCCGTCACCCACAAATTGGATTATTTCACCGTCGTGCTTATCCACATGAGGCTTCATCAGATCACGGTGTCTTTCGATCAGTTCTCTCGCCTTATCCTCATCCTCTTGCATCAGAGCGGTATAGCCCACCATGTCGGTGAACATGATAGCGGCTAACTTTCTTTTAGGAGAGTCACTCATATTTAAAATTCATCTTCTCTAACAGTGCCAAGAATCTCGGATTGGATCGGAAAAGAGGATCTGTATATGGAGGTTCGATAAGTATTCCGGTTATCCACACATCCTTTTGATCATAAGATTCTTCAAGCCAATCAATTGCTTTTTCATTTTCTCCCAGAAAACCGTAACTCTGAGCGATCAATGAGGGATTAGGATCATCTAAAGAAATTAGTGATTCAAGGAAAGCTCTGTTCATTCCCTCTAAACCGGATGCACGAAATCCTTTTTCGACTGATTCGATAAAATCAGCAGGGAAACCGCCAAATCGAATATATTTCATTGTGTATTTATATGCCTCTTTATCGGAATCTCCATTTCGATATATAAGTGACAGCATCCAATTTGGAAGATAGGAGTTCGGATATAGTTGAACAACCGATTTCAACAGTTTAATACCTTTATCTCTGTTTCCGCTTAGATATACAATAAAACCTTCATTTGCATGGATTACCATGGCAAGAGGATCGATCTCTCTTGATTTATGGACTTGAACCAAAGATTCTTGAGGTAAAGAGTGTATCTGCATTCATGTTTGATAATTTGGAAAGAAACAATGGTTCCTCGCAGAATCATCAATTGTTCTTCGTTATTTACGGTCACTGACCGCTTGCCCTCAATTTCGAAATTACCGTTGGCATACGCTTTGACGATGACCGCCGAAAGTGTTGCAGTCAACGTTCCCGTACGTGTGGTTGTTCCACTGCCCTGGAGTGCCCTGCTTGTTGACGCCTGCAGGTTCGGATTGAATGCGGTTCCCATTCCCAGGAAATTCTGGATATTAAAATTACTGGGCAAGCCCAAAACTCCCGTTGTCGTGAGGTTGATGTTGGAATTTTTTGAGGTATCGGTCGTGGCCGACTGAGACGAACTGGCAGTTTCGTTGATCACAACAGTAACAATGTCTCCGACCTGCCTTGCTTTCGTGTCTTCAAAAAACAGATTTTTCGACGTGTCTCCCGGCCAGATTCCTCCATCGGACACCTCTCTTTTTGATTCATAAAGTTTTTCCGGGATGACTGTAGACTTCGGGTCGATCGCTCTGTGCGTGTTGGCGCAGGCCGCCGCACTCGTCATTACAAAAATCAGCAACCAGGGCAGTCGAGCCATCCCCGCAAACAAATTATTAAAATTCCCCATTTAGAACTTTACCTCTACCGTGTTGGCATCAATCACTTCGCCGTAAACCATTTTTTTACTATTCAGATTCACCACCTGAACGATGCTGTTTTTAAATCCTTCTTCCCGCACCGTACCCGGCGCTGTGATTTTTAACCCCCCTCTTCGCACAACGATCATCACACGGTCGCCCCGGTTGACCAGGGGAGCTTTTTTAGTATCCCGCCGCTTCACAATTCTTCCGCTTTTCAGGTTTCTTGTCGCTTCCCGGCCCACCACCTTATCCAGACGAACGGGTGCCTCTCTTAATATTCGGTCCGAACGGATTTGGTCCAGCGTCACATCTTCACGGCGGACGATTTCGCCGCGACCGACATCATTCATCATGCGAACTACATCCAGGGAAATCGTTACCTTCGAATTCAAACGTAACCTTCTGATAAAGCGACCATCCACCTTCACTTGGAGAGTC
>JADFGO010000112.1 GCA_022567655.1 Candidatus Neomarinimicrobiota bacterium | reverse complement strand
GCTTGGGACTCTCAATGAGCTTCAATCTGTTCAACGGGTTTGCGGACAAAGCGAATCTTGAAGAATCTCAGGCGATTTACCGCTCTTCATGGGAAGACTATGAAAATACAAAACGAAACATATTGGCGACCATTGATAATGCGATAACCCGGTTAGAGACATACGAAGAGTTGGAGATGATCTTTTCGGACAATAAGGAATCTGCGGAAGAGGATCTACGGTTGGCAACGGAGCGGTATGAACTTGGCTCGGCTACGCTTTTAGAAGTACAGGATGCACAAGTAGCCTTATTGAGATCAAATACATCCACTATACGAAATAAATACGATTATCAAATTGCTTACGCGCAGCTTTTAAATGCTATGGGCACTATCCGGACGGGGGAATTAAAATGACGAAAAAGAAAAAGTACATCTTAATCGGTGGCGGAGTGATCCTTATAGGAGCCATGGTTGCCGCAAATCTTATGAGAGATTCAGGAGATGCGGTCAACGTTCAGGTTGAGGAAGTAACTCGTGAGCGGATCATAGAAAAAGTGGGCGCTTCAGGTAATGTGCAGCCGGTAATGTCTGTGGATATAGCCGCAAATGTCAGCGGCAAAATATTGAGTCTCGGGGCTGTAGAGGGAGACCGGGTTGTAATGGGACAACTGCTTGTTTCATTGGACAGCACAAAATATGTTGCGACGGTTGATCAGCGTAAGGCAGCACTTCGTTCCGCAAAGGCTCAGCAGGCGGTGGAATTAGCGAATGAAAAAGTTGTTAAAAGCACTACTAAGAGGCAAAAAGAGCTATTCAGGAAAGGTCTGATATCCGAATCGGAACTTGAAACAGCGAACGGTAATCTTGAGGTTGCGAAAGCCCGGTTCAATAGCTCAAAGGAAAGTGTTTCGCAGGCAAAGGCGGCTTTAGATCAAGTGAAGGACGATCTCGCAAAAACAAAATTATATTCTCCTGCAGCCGGTACAGTGATACGGATAAATAAGGAAGTTGGCGAGATTGCGCTTGGTTCTCAGTTTCAGCAAGACATAATAATGACCATCGCCGATCTATCACAAATGGAAGTTTTGGTCGAAGTAGATGAAAATGACGTCGTCCTGCTTGAGGAAGGTGATACGACTGAGATAGAGATAGATGCGTTCAGAGATGAACTATTCATTGGTATCGTACACGAAGTTGCAAACTCCGCGGTCACAAAAGGCTTAGGAACGCAGGAACAGGTAACAAATTTTGAAATCACGATACGAATGTTGCAATTCCCGAAAATGCTTCGACCGGGGATGTCCGCTTCAGTGGAGGTGATAACGAACATTTCTGATTCCACGATCGCAATACCTATTCAGTCGGTAACGGTCAGGGAACCGAAGCGGCTTGAACGAAAAGAGAGGGAAGAGGGTGTAGCTATTGCTTCAGATGAACCTGAAGAAAATGAGAAAGAAAAATCTTGGGGCGCAAATGACATGGTAGAAGTGGTATTCGTGATCGAGGACGACATTGCGGTGATGAGAAAGGTGAAAACCGGTATCACGGGCGAATCAAAAATTGAAA
Organism: Candidatus Neomarinimicrobiota bacterium; assembly: GCA_022567655.1. Lineage (NCBI taxonomy): Bacteria > Pseudomonadati > Fidelibacterota > Fidelibacterota bacterium. The sequence goes on along the minus strand of JADFGO010000112.1, from coordinate 4,491 downwards.
TTTTAGAAGGAGTGGAAGAGGGTGAGAAAGTGGTAACAGGCTCATATCGTATCTTGAGCAAGACTTTAGAAGACGGTGACGAAGTAAAGATAGAGGATAGAAACAAGAAGAGAGGCGGGCGGGATAAGAATGAGCATGATTGAGATTAACAATGTGAAGAAAATATATGATCTCGGCGCTGAAAGCATTCATGCGCTGGACGGAGTAAGTCTTAGTATTGAGCAGGGAGAATACTTGGCAATCATGGGTCCGTCCGGTTCAGGGAAATCCACCCTAATGAATATTATCGGCTGTCTTGATACGCCGACTTCAGGCACATATTCTTTCGAGGATGAGCTTGTTAGCGAGATGAATGATGATCAACTCGCTTTGATCAGGAATAAAAAGATCGGGTTTGTTTTCCAAACGTTCAACCTGTTGCCAAGGGTGACCAGCCTCCATAATGTTGAACTTCCATTGATCTATGCCTCTGTCGGGACAAGCCAGCGGCGTAAACGCGCGGAAGAAGTATTGGAGAAAGTGGGATTGAAAGACCGGATGGATCATAAGCCTAATGAACTCTCAGGAGGTCAGAAACAGCGAGTGGCGGTGGCAAGGGCATTGGCAAACAACCCGTCGATAATTCTTGCGGATGAACCGACAGGAAATCTCGATTCGAAGACGGGCAAAGAAATAATGGTGTTGTTTAATGAGCTTAGCGCAGCAGGGCATACGATCATACTTGTAACGCATGAAGAATATATCGCCGACAATGCGGCTCGAATTATAAGGCTTCATGATGGCTTGATCTCAAGCGATGAGTTGAACTCTCGAATTTCACTGAACTGATGATAACTTATTTCGTTCACGAATATATCGAAGGAATCAGGATAGCGCTTTCGGCGTTACGGGATAATAAACTCCGAACCATACTGACAACGTCAGGCATCGTTATCGGTATAGTGGCGGTGACTCTCATGGCAACGGCTATAGAAGGCTTGAATCGAGCCTTTACAAGCAGTATTTCGGCGCTTGGTTCAGACGTACTTTATGTCCAGAAGTACCCCTGGTTTTCTAACGATAGGTTCAAATATAAAAACAGAAAAAATCTGAAACTGTCAGACGCCGATTTTATCAAGAAATATTCAACATATGCCGAATATGTTGCGCCGGTCATCATGTCACATAAAACAATCAAACATCGTGAAAAGAGTATTGAACGTGTATTATTGATTGGGACAGAAGTATCATATCGAGAGACTTCAGGAAGTTATCCTGAATACGGACGTTTTTTATCTGAGACCGATGTGCATCACTCACGGTATACAGCGGTAATAGGCTCCGAAGTGGCGGATAAACTTTTTGAGAATGAAAATCCGATGGGCAAAAAAATTAAGATAGGCGGAAAACCATTCAAAATTATAGGAATCTTAGAGGAAAAAGGAAGCTTTCTCGGGATGATGGATCTCGATAACCGGATCATAATACCTGTCGGAACATTTCAGAATTCATTTGGAACCCGCAGGAGTCCCTCAATAGAGGTAAAGATGAAGGATCCGGATACGATTGAAGAAGCCAAAGACGAGCTCATCGGCATAATGCGGCGATCCAGAAAATTATCTGCATCTTTGGATGACGATTTCAGCATAAATCAGCAAAGTCTATTCAGTGACATGTATGCTAAAATGACCGGAGCAATCTATGCCGCAGGTATCATCATAACGTCGCTGTCACTTCTTGTCGGCGGAATAGGCGTAATGAATATAATGCTTGTCTCGGTCACGGAGAGAACGAAAGAGATAGGGATTCGAAAAGCTTTAGGAGCTAAAAGAAGGAACATCATGGTTCAATTCCTGATTGAATCAGCATCCATATGCGTTTCCGGGGGAATAATAGCGCTGATAATTGGGTTCGGTCTTAGCATCATAATTAACGAATTCCTTCTTCCCACAGCGATGCCTCTTACTTGGGCACTGATCGCAATACTAATTTCCGCGGTGATAGGGATCGGTTTTGGATTGTATCCTGCCGCAAAAGCATCCAAACTCGATCCTATCGAAGCCTTGAGGTATGAATAATGGAATGGTTTGAAAGCGTACGAATTGCCATAGAGAGTATCCGAAGAAATAAACTTCGTTCCTCTCTGACACTAATCGGAATGATAATCGGCGTCGCATCGATAATTGGTATTATGACGGCGATCGACGCGATCCAAGCCTACATGGAGGATAGCTTGTCAATTCTCGGCTCAACCGTATTTCAAGCTCAAAAATATCCGGCGATGCAAATCGGCAGGCACAACAGATCCAAATATAGAAACCGTAAGGATTTGCTAATTGAGCACGCAGATGCCATAAGAGACCGGGCAAAATATATCTCAAACGTAGGAGCTGAAGATTGGAAGTTTGGAAGATCATTCCGTTTCGAGAATGAGGCGACAGATCCTGTGTTTATGTTAGCGGGAGGTACGCCGGAATTTTTTGTGAATAACGGATATTTCATTAGCGAGGGAAGGACTTTAACCAAAACGGATGTGATATATGCTAAAAATGTGATTGTTTTAGGACAGGATATTGTTGAGGCGCTCTTTCCCTTTACATATCCGTTAGGAAAAATCGTAAAAGTAGACGGCAGAAAGTTTGAGGTAATCGGAATTCTTGAAGAACAGGGAAACCGTATGGGTCAATCGAGAGATAATCTTGCCGCAATACCGTTAACCACGTATCAAAAGATGTATGGCAAGAAAGGCTCGATAAATATAACCATATCCGCTAAATCTCCTGAAGTGTTAGAGGATGCCATTGAGGAAGTCATAACAATTTTGAGGACGGTACGGAAAGTGCCTCCGGGGAAAGAGAACGATTTTGAAATTTTCAACAGCGCCACCCTTATTGACACCTTTAATGATATGTCAAAAAATCTGAGGATAGGTACGATCCTGATAAGCTTCATATCGCTTGGAGTCGCTGGAGTCGGAATTATGAACATTATGATGGTATCTGTTACGGAACGAACCAAAGAGATAGGGATAAGAAAAGCGCTCGGAGCGCGCAGAAGAAATATACTTCTGCAATTTCTTGTCGAAGCCATAATCTTAAGTCTGCTTGGAGGCATCATCGGAGTGATCGTGGGGGTAGGGATAGGAAACCTCATAGCGAGTCTGATGAATTTAGACATGGGAATCCCTTGGATGTGGGTCACAATGGGATTGGTATTTTGCTCCTTTATAGGAATCGTCTTCGGGATTTGGCCTGCTGCAAAAGCATCAAAACTTGATCCTATTGAATCACTGCGATATGAGTAAAGTCATCTGATCTATTGATCCTACGGCTCATAGGATGAATCAAACAAAACTATTTTAATTGTTTCAAGGCTAATTGAGGTCAGGGCGAGCCCCGACTCGCACACTGTTCCTTGCCTTTCCACACGTATGGACGGCATAGCCGGACTGGACTAATGTCTTGCCGGGAATATTTACGTCCCCTGCTTTTTAAGGAGTGGATGCCTCGAAGAGGCTGGGGTGTGTTTATCATTAAGAATAACGTAAATTTATCCTCTATGAGAACGATTGAATTTCTAAAATAATACTCAATAAATTCCCCTCTATTAAGAGGGGTGGATTAGCCGAAGGCTAAGACGGGGTGTGTAAAGAGTTTTATAATTGGAATGTATTATATTACTTGCATGACAAAACACCTCTATAATAAAAATCTTAAGAAATTTGCCACCAAGCTGAGAAACAATTCAACCCTTGCGCAAACTCTTCTTTGGAATCAACTAAAGACAAAGAAGATGATGGGTTACGATTTCCATCGTCAAAAACCTTTGGGTAATTAAATTGTAGATTTCTATTCACCAAGACTGAAACTGATAATCGAAGTAGACGGAGTCACACATGATTACAAACTTGAGGAAGATATTAAGCGAAAAATAAAATTAGAATCGATGTCGCTATCCGTTATTAGTTTTCTGGATTCGGATGTTCGGAACAATTTAAACGGAGTTCTTTTGTTTATTAAAGAATGGATTAAGGAGAACGCGGGAGATTGATATCTAACTCTTGACACACCCCGTCTTCTCGCCACTATGGTGTCTCGAATCCACCCCTCTAATAACAAGCCAGACATAAGTCGGGCTGGCGAGACCTGATTTATCAGGTCGTGGCAATCTCAGATTTTGTTCCAACATAGAGAGATTGGCTTACGCCTGTCTTCGGCTGCCACGTCACAGCTTTGCTGTTCCTCGCAATGACGATTATTCTCTCCCTTTTAGGGAAGTGTCCGGCAGTTGCCTAACGAGCCTGTCCGACCGATGTCAGGTGGACAAAAATGACATTAAGGGTTCATATTGTTAACGGCAATTGTCAATAAATCAGCGAAATTACAATAGTTGGTATTAAATTTGCACTTGACTGTCGAATCGCCTTCCGCTAAATTCAATATTATTAATAAATGGAAAAAGTTTGAGTATAACAAGCGCCGATATAGACAAAATTGCAAATCTTGCAAAACT
>JADFGO010000111.1 GCA_022567655.1 Candidatus Neomarinimicrobiota bacterium | reverse complement strand
GTTTTTTGCCGACATATAATATGGACAGGTCAGCATCAAATGCTGCGGCTACCCTGCCGCCTGTGACGATCGTTTCCCTCGACGTCTCTCCCCCGCCTATGCATAGTAAAATCTTTATTTTAATCTCCCGATTACAAGTTTTCTGCTATGAGAACAGACTCCAGTACGTTGCCGAAAATAGACTGAGCACAATTATCGACACTATGCTCATTTTCCATCCTGCCTTTAAAAAATCTTTTGGTCTCACAAAATTGCTTGCATAGATAATACTGTTAGCCGGAGAACCTATCACTGTCATAAATGTAAAGGACGAAGCGATCGCTATAACAAACCCTGCTGAAATAAGGCTTGTATCTGTAATTACCGCAAGCTCCAAGAATATCGGTCCAAGGATTGCGACCGCAGGACCATGACTCATAATATTTGCGACCAGCATCGTCGTGATCGCGATAATCAGCAGTAATGCGAACCCTCCGCCGATGTTGACCACTGTAATTCCATCAAATATCAAATTCGCTACCCAGGAAGCGGCTCCTGTTTTCTGCATAGCAACACCCAGGGAAATAGCAGAAGCGTATAGAAGAACGACGCCCCAGTTGACACCGGAATTTATATCTTCCCATTTTACTAACCCCGTGATAAGGAACAGGGAAGCTCCGATGAATGCCGGGATGCCCAATCCGAGAGTGTCGCTCGAAGTCACCCACAGCGTCAGCGTCAGAAGGAATATGGAAATAGTCAGCCAGTCGGCATGACCCATTTTCCCTTTTGCAATCACCGTTTCTCTGAGTTTGTCGAGCGCGCCGCTGATATCCCTGTTTTCCGGTTTAAAGGTGAGTCGCAAAACAATGGCTACAATTGGAATCTGAATCAGTATCATAGGGAAAGCGTATTTCATCCATTCAAGATAACTTATTTTAATATCATATAATCGCGACCAATAATCGAGCATGACAGCGTTCCGAGCGCCTCCTGAAGGAGTTCCGATCGAGGCAACGGCACAGCCGTAAGCTATCGAGAGCATAAGCAACAGCGAGATGTTACGCACCTTTTTTTGATCCTGGTCAATGTTATTGACAATCGTGATCGCCACAGGAAGCATAATGGCTGCCACCGTATGCTCTCCTATGAAGGCAGACATCATTGCGCATACGAGAATGAATCCTGTTGAGAGACGGGTGATATTCCCTTTTGCCAAACGCAATATCCAGAATGCCAGCCTCCTGTCTAGTTTCTGGTGCACTATCGCTACGGCAAGCATCAGCGATCCCATGATGAAAAATACTGAATCGCTCATAAACGATTGAGATACCCCTTTCGGCGTGTTCACTTCAAATAAAACCTGGAATACGGCTATCAGCAGCGGAACTGTGGGAAGCGGCACTTCGGCGCTGATAAGCAGTATCGTCGACATGACCAAAATCGCTATAACGTCCATCCCGTTTTCTGATAAACCCTGTGGAGGCGTTATATTCGCAAGCAGAAGACAGCTGAATATCGCGAAGATGAACCAGCGATGAGTGTCGATCCAATAAAGGGTTAAGCGGAGCATACTCTATTTAAAAATGCCAGAAGTAAGGCACAAGCAGCGTAATCAATACCCATGCTATAAGATTAAGCGGTAAGCCTACCTTAAAGTAATCAAAAAATTTATACCTCCCCGGTCCGTAAACAAGAGTATTGGTCTGGTATCCGATAGGCGTTATCAGACTCGTGGATGCGCCGAACATAATTGCCATCAGAAACGGTTTCGGGTTTACCCCAAGCGCAGCTGCCATTGATATGGCTATCGGCGCTATTACAATAGCCGTGGCGTTATTTGAAAGAATCGAAGATAGAAGCACTGTGCCGATATAAAGCGCAGACAATATGAACACCGGAGACGATCCGCCCAGCAGATCAAGAAGACCTCCCGCCGCCAACGCAGCTAGCCCTGATTTCTCAAGAGCGATTCCCATCGGGATCATCCCCGCCAATAGAAATATGACCATCCAATCTATGTTAGAGTACGCTTCCTTTATGTTGATGCATCCCGTGATCACCATAGCCACAGCGCCCAGAATGGCTGCGACCATTATCGGAAATATTTCAAGAGCGGCTGATATTACAACCAATGCAATTATTCCGAGAGCTACAAGTGCTCTATCCGTCCTGAATTTCTCAAGCTTCAGCTCCTCCATCACAAGAAAATCCCGGTTGTTCTGGAGATTTCTAAGGGCATTCGGACTACCCTGTATAAGCAACGAGTCCCCGAAGTGTAATGGAATTCTTCCTATCTTATCCCTTATAGTTCTTCCGTGACTTTGCACCGCAAGTACGAAAGCTCCATATCGCTGCCTGAAATTGATTTCCTTGACTGTGTAGCCGATAAGTTTCGAATTCGGCGCTATTATCGCGTCTGCAAGGATTACGTCCTCCCCCTGTAAGTCTTCATCTCCCAGCTCTGCTTCACCTAAGGTTTGGAGACTTTCACGCTCGGAGAACTTGATAATGTTCTGCACACTTCCCCGCATAAGTAAAATATCCCCGCTCCGGATTGGAGTAGATCCCAATTGACGCCAGATCTTTTCATCACCCCTTATGATCTCAAGAACGTTTATGTCATAAGTTTCCGCGATCTTCTTTTCTGTAAGCGATTTTCCGATCATACCGGAGTTTTCGGTAACCGTAACTTCCGCAAGATATCTGTGCATACGGTAATTTTTCGTTAGGTCTCCGGTGCCTGCTCTATCCGGTAAAAGTCGGAATGCAAATGCTATTAGATACAATCCACCTACCGCGAATAACACTATCCCTACATTGGTAAACTCGAACATTTTGAATTCGGCGAGACCGTTATCCTTTGCGATAGAACTCACAAGAATATTGGTCGAAGAACCTATCAGCGTCATGCTCCCTCCGAGAATCGCTGCGTACGATAGTGGTATAAGGAATTTTGAGGGACTGATCCCCCTTTCTTTTGAGATCTTTATTATAACCGGCAGAAATACAGCTACGACAGCGGTGTTGTTAATAAAGGCGGAAGCGCCTCCTGCTATGACGAGAATAAAAAGCATAAGCCCGATATTCGTTTTACTGATTCTCTTTTCCGCTATTACGCCTAAATAGTCGACAACTCCCGTGTGAATCAACCCCGCACTCAAAATGAACATCGCGCCGATTGTTATTGTAGCGCTGTTTGAGAATCCGGACACTGCTTCTTCCGGTGTTATGAACTTAAAAAGCAGCAGCGCCGCAAGCATCAGCATGGCAACTAAATCAGCGGATATCCTGTCGGATACGAACAATATCAGCGCCCCCAGTAATATCGCCGGTAATATTATAAGGTCCATTATGACTCTTTTCTCTCCTAAGTAACGCTACACAAATGAAACTGAATTTAGGAAAAGCCGTACGTTAAACTGTCGGGAAAATCTAAATGAAATGCTGCGGAATGTCAATGACGAAGGTATTGGGGATATTAACTGAATTTTCAATCTATTCATTCTTACATTTGAATAGAAATTTTAAAAGTACCGCCTTATTATTCAAAGATGATATGATGCGATAACTTATCAAACAATTAGTTCAGATAAAAAGCGCTCTGCTTCATAATAGGGCGCTTTTCTATTTTTAATTGAATATTAGAAATTATTGTCGGTCAGTTTAACGATGAAATCATGATTCCAGATCGGACGTCTTCCAGTCTATCTGCGCCGGTAATAGATGTTCGGCGGCGTACGCTTCAGCCATACCCTCTTTCAGAAATATTTCAACAAGGTCTCCGTCCAGGTGATCATCTTTTACCATAAATCCAAGTATCTTTATTGCTTGCGAGAGTTTCATGGGATCCTTATACGGCCTGTCTTTGGCGGTTAACGCTTCGAATATGTCCGCAATGGCCATAATTCTCGCCTGAACTGAAATCTCTTCTCCTTTGAGCTTAAGCGGGTAGCCCGTTCCGTCAAGCTTTTCATGATGCGCTGCCGCATATTCAGGTACGTGTTTTAATTTATTGCTGAACGGCAGTTGCTTGAGCATTTTCAAGGTCACCATGGCATGGTTTTCAATTATCTTTCTATCTTCTACATTAAGCGTTCCGCGTTTGATGCTAAGATTTTCCAACTCATCTTCTGAAATATAATTGTATGTTTTACCTTCGAATTCAAACGTTTTTTTCGATATTTTCTGAAGCCGCTCGATCAACTCGTCTTCCATAAACTCCCCCGGTGCGTTGCAATTAAGAGTAAATTCTGCGTCACTTTCCAATTCTTTGATTTTTGCAGAGAACTCTTCATCCAATTGCTTTACTTTTATAGGATCGCTTCCGTCTGAAGAGAGCAGTTTCGATTTCCGCTCAGACCAATCATAATATGTTTGAAATTTTATCGCTTCAAACCTGAGCTTCAATAGTTCTACCCGGTCAAATATTTTTTCGAGCTTGGTACTCTTGTCTACCACATGCTCCGGAGTCGTTATTTTACCGACGTCATGCATCCATGCGGCAAGCCTCAACTCTTCAAGTTCATCTTCTGAGAACTTGAGACTTCCGTACTTGCCCCATTTGGTTTTATTTACTACCCGGGCGATTTCCATCGTGAGATTAGCAACGCGAGTGATATGTCCCGCGGTATACGGCGACTTTTCGTCAATTGCTGTGGCAATTGTTTGGATAAACGCATCAAACAGGTCTTTTAAATCCTGAATCAACCGGACGTTGGTAAGCGCCACTGCAGCCTGTGAGGCAACGGACGCTGTCAAATCTATATCTTCGTCCGGAAAAGGTATCGTCTCATTCGTTTCCGTGTCTCTCGCATTTATCAGCTGCAAGACGCCGATTATTTCGTTTTCGTGGTTCAACATAGGAATAACAAGCATCGATTGAGAACGGTAGCCTGTGCTCTCATCAAACTTTCGGGTTCCCTCAAAATTAAATCCCTCAACGTCGTACACATCGGGAATGTTCACAAGCTGCTTTGTTATAGCCACGTTTGCCGATACGTTCTCCTTGTTCGGCGAACCGTCTTCTTTGTACATCTGCACAGGAGGCCAATCAATTTCTTCTCCTGTTTTGCCACCCATCCTGATATCAAGGCTGTCTGTCTGGACAATTTCAAAATCGAGCGTTTTCTGATCGGAGCCGACGAGATACAACGTTCCCCCGTCCGCATTAGTAAAGCTGCGGGCGCTGTCAACGATAAGCTCCAAAAGAACAGCTATGTTCTTTTCCGCAGAAAGAGCAATACCGATATCTATTAACTTTTTGGATTGTTCCCGCTGTTTTTGTGCGAAATCTTGTAGTTCTTTCTCTCTTTTATTCATCTTCGCCGGATCTGATATATGAAGTACGTTATGTCAGCAATATATTTTCAGAAAATATCAGGAAAATAATCCCTTTCTAAAACTTGTTAATGGTACCATTATGCAAGGCGTTAAATATATTCTACCATATATTACATATCAAGTGTTTATGAACGATATCGTCAACAATTCTTTGACATTGATTTTAAAGCTGGATATATTTTTCACCGTCATTATGGGTGAGCAAACATCAAATAATTTGTTATGATCTTCTTATACTTAATTTCGGCGATTTTGCTACTCGCTGGGGGAATATTTTTTTCTCGTTGGTCAGGATGGAAGAACGACGTTAAAGCTCAGATCGACGTGTATAAGAAACTCAAAAAACAATTACCCGAAGCGAACGAAAACAATCTCGCAAGCAGACTCCTCAGACTGAAAATAAAAAACGATAAAAATGAATCGCTTAAGACTCATTACGAAACTTTATCATTCCAGACAGGATTAACATTGAGAAACGCCATCTTTTTTATAATTGAATACGATTACATTCGCGACAGAGGCTTAAACCCGGCTGAGCCCGGACCTATGCTTTTCCTTCATAAAGTGAAAGACTATATAGAAGTGACCATATCGAAGGAATTTCCCGGCGGAACATAGACATACACATCTCTTGTATCTGATTTAAACCTGTGTAAATTCAACAGCCGGAAAACTTTTGATGAAAGGGATTGACTTGAATATCAGTATCGAATACTGCAGCGTATGAGGCTATCTGCCTCAAGCCACCAGTTT
>JADFGO010000110.1 GCA_022567655.1 Candidatus Neomarinimicrobiota bacterium | reverse complement strand
CTGTAAAATTCATTAGTGCCTTTCAAAATTATCTAAGATTTTTTAAATGCTGCTCCAGCCAATATAAGCGATAACAGGAACGAAAGTCCAGCGGCGTAACCAAAAATGCTTACAATACCCACACTTTGCACTATCGGTTGCGTAACGATAGGAGCAAGGAACTGAGCTAGGAATATGACCGTATAGTGCCTCGACTTTCCTCCGGCGAAAATTCAGGCGGTACAGCAACCCTTATTGACAATGTGCGTTATATCCGGGTCCTCCGAAATAGAAATACCGCTCCCAGCTTCCTGAACTGTTGTGCTGTTCAATATCGTAGCAGTTCGCGTCGGTGCGGGAGATAGTTAACGTGGGTCGAATATTCCAGTAATTACTCGTCGTAATAGTGCGTATTCTACGTTGATAGGCGGCGTATCCGAACCCATCTTTCGGAAAATGACCGCTGCCCATATCAGTCCGTGTGTGCCTCCCATCCGATCTCTTATCAGTGATCTCGCCGAAGAAGTGGGCTGTATCACCCCTGGGGCTCAATCCGCTGTTATCGAACAATTTTGCAGGGTAGTAACCGACCCAGGTGTTGCCGTATTTGAGCCACCAGTCTCCCGTATCACCATGCCGCTGCCAGCGAATCGTAAATTCCCAGGCAGTGCTCGAGTGAGGATGAGAACTGATATTGGTGAAACCGCCACCGATATAGACACTGTTGTTTACCTGGACGAATGCACTGCATGTAAGGTTATAGCAACCTCCCGATCCGTAATTGTCCGGTGTAAAGTAAATGAACAAACGCGGTCGGTAATCACTATATAATTGCCTGTATTTCTGCCACCCTGTTTCCACCGTCTCAAAGTTTCCGCCGGAACCGCGCGTTACAGCGATCTGCGAGAGACTGAATTCGTTGCTGCGTTCCGTGTAAGGACTCCATACATTGAGCGTGGATTGCGCTCCCCAGTTATCTCCCGAATGATAAGAGTTCGCATATTGGTGTAAGCTCGTAGGACCTGAACGCGTGTGAGGAGGTCGAGCCCGAAAGAAATCCTCCAATGTCTCGAAGTTATCCAGAATCTCAATGGTCAGATGCCGTATAGGCACAGCACCTTCGGGACAGGTTCTTCCATTTGCCCCGTACTCCTGCTGGGCCATCCGCGGCGGCTCGTCTCGAACAGGGTCGCCTATGAATGCGAGTGAGTCTCCTCGTGACAGCGCTTTGAGCTCGGTCGGAGGTTTGAATCTTATCTCAAGTACATCAATACCGGGAAGTCTCAGCGAAGGTTGCTTTTGCATATCGACACAGTCGATCACTTCTCCTGATGAAAGTTCAATCTTAGACACGACGTCCTCAGCGCGCACAAACTCTGCGATATAGCGTACCATACGCATTCGCTCCTTGTCGTCGCGAACCAGAACCGGCTCCTCATCACTCACGAGCAAGGTTTTTCCTATGTCCGGAGGATGAGGATGCGGACTCCCGTGATCACCCTTCTCGCTAACATATCGATACTCGTCGGGATTACAAGCCATCACAACCATACCCATCAAGAATATTCTTAGGTATTTTACTGCGCTTATCAGGCGGTTGGCGTGCATCATTTCCACCTCCTTTTTGATTTTATTTGTAATCAATTACCGTTACAGTTTTGTACCATTTACTATAGTCACAAACACACTTTCGTTTCTTGTTTCCAGATCAGACAAGAACATTTAGATTGATTAGCAAGCAATTTCACCATAAATTGTCGGTAATAAGTTGTCATAAATATTAGCACTGTTGACGTTTCATGAAATCCGAACGACTACTACAAATCTCAACGCATACTATCATCAGCGCCCTGCTCCTATTCACAATGACCTGTAAAAAAACAGAGGGTTTGCAATTAGGCATGCAACAGCAGGAAGTAATAAACCTTCTTGGCGAGCCGGACCACAAGGCATTCCTCGACGGGAAGGTGCTTCGATCGCTAAGCGACTTAGAAACTAATGATTTGGATAAGTACCGCATCGTTTTCACTTATGAAGATTCTGATATTCAAGTCTGGTTCAAAGCCGGGAAGGTGACGGGAGCTACCCGAAAGGGGATTTCTGTTTTCATTACTCCTTGATCGCATTAAGCAGTGATTTAACTCCAAGGACGTTTGGATATGAGTTCTTGTGTTGGTATCCAGCCTGTTCTATAAAGGTGTTGTACTCGGGACTTGCGTTTATTTTCCATGTAAGCGGGTCGGACTTCTCCAACTGTTCATATCCGGTTATAAATTCAATGATAAATTCAAGCAGCGCTAATTCAATGCCGGTCATCTGTATTTTTGCTTTTGAATAAAGACCCGGTATTTGATTTAGCGTGGCTGTTTCCCAGAAGTGCGGGACTACATCGAGTGTGTTATGGATCTTGTCACAGGACGCACCCATGAGTGAATTGAAATAGTATTTGAAATTCGAATCACCGGGTGTCGCTCCGGCAAATGGAGTCGTACAAAGAGAGGCGTTCCCTCGCGGATCCCATCCGGGTTCTATATTTTGCGACTGTTTAAACCAGAGCGCCAACGTTGCCGCGAGTGTGCCTCCGAGGCTATGCCCCGTGATATTTATATCTATCCCGCTCTTTTGAGTAATGCTTCCGAGGAAGGTGGTTATGTTTTGATCATGACCGGGTATCCCTTCCTTCGGTGTCATATGGCGTAACAGCGCATCCAATCCGGTATTGGTAGCCTCTGCAATTTTAGGAGTAGGAAGCACGCCCCTCCCGGAGGGAAACTGCCAATCCACTTTATCCCAGACCTCAAAATCTTCCTCTACCCAGTCTAAGACCGAGAGACCGTTCGTACCCCTTATCGCAACCACATAATTTGACGGTTGAGTGATCTGTTGGGCGACAAACATCATGTTATCCTGGAGAATAGCATTAGGAAATTTATATATGGCGGGGCCCCACACTACTTTCCAGTCCGGATCGATGTTATATGGCTGGTACAGAACCGGAATCTTAAGTATGGCTTTGTTAATCAGTGTTAATATCTTCTTTTCTACATTTTGAGAGCCGTTTGATGACGCAATCAGTGATTCACCTGAATAGGCAAGATATGCCATGCACAAGCTCTGTTTCTGTTGTAATGTCGGTTTAAATGTGGATTCATCCATGTTTAATTACCTTCATGTTCTTATTATATTGCTCGGCAGCGGCTGCCCATACTGCCATCCCGCCGACTACAGCCTCCGGCTATATCAGATGGCAAGACTGAGGATAATGTTATTTGATTCGGAACAACAAGCGGATTCTCACCGCTTGATGCCTGTTCTCCTGCTGAACGATCGTAGGTAGTAAAAGAGAACAACAAAATGACAAAAATGAAATACTCTGTAGATAGATATTTCATCGTTATCCTTTCATTTTATCGAGAAGCAACACTGCCCCCCATTGAAAGTAGATTACCTAATTAGAATGCTAAATCAGTTCTTGATCTAAATCGTTATTAAAAGCGACTGATAGTATAAATTTAATACTATAAAGAGTTAGTGTCAAGATTTATTTGGTGATTTTTCTATAATATTTGAAATTAGCCGAACAGTGATTGCTTAAAGACGCATGTTTGACCTATCACTTATGTTATCTGTTTGTGCAGGTAAGGACTTCTAAGATTTTCTAAAAGCTACTCCCGCCAATATAAGCGATAGCAGGAACGAAAGTCCGGCGGCGTAACCGAAAATACTGACGATACCTACGCTTTGCACCATCGGCTGTGTAACTATAGGCGCAAGGAACTGAGCAAGGAAAATGACCGCAGTCATGATACTGACGGCGCGTCCCCGCATCGCACCGGGAGCGGAAGTCGAAACCCAGACGTTCGTGTTCGGTGCGAACAGACCGAGAGAAATTCCGCCTATCAGCATCCCCCCGGCGAGGAGTCTGAAATCGGTAAAAAGCGCTATGATAAGATGATTTATCCCAATGCAGAGGAAGACCACCGCCATAACTCCCTGAAACGACAGACGCGCCTTGATCCGCCTGTAGTTCAGTCCTAATAACACTGCGACCGCCGACTGAAGCGCCAATGCTCCCCCGACATGAGTGTTCGTGGCTCCCACTTCCGAAGTAAGATAAAACGGAAGGTGCACGGGAAAGAGAAAGAGCAACAACATAGCGGAGAATGAGATTGAGTTTATGATCAGTGTCGGTTTCCAGGGGAATGTCACCTTCTCGTTCAAGACGTTCTCATCTGTTATGACCCGCTCGATTTTGGGTTCTTTAAAAGCGAAGATGACGCCGGGAAGGACCAGAAATGCGTGTAGATGGATCAGAAACGGATATCTCCACCCGATATCCGCCAATACGCCTGCGAGCGCTAAAAAAATCAGCCCGCCGACTCCGAGCGCCGCGCTCTGATAACCCATGAACCTGTTGAGTTCTTCCCCCTCGAAGAGATCGCCGATAAGAGTGATTATCCCGCTCATGATCCCCGCGGTGGCAAGCCCCAAAAAAGCGCGCCCTATAAGTATCCCCGACAATGTATCCATCCAGTAACCGGAACTCCCCGCAACGCCGTACACTATCAGGGACAGTAGAATAACCGGCTTCCTCCCCCATTTG
This sequence comes from Candidatus Neomarinimicrobiota bacterium, assembly GCA_022567655.1. Classification (NCBI taxonomy): domain Bacteria; kingdom Pseudomonadati; phylum Fidelibacterota; species Fidelibacterota bacterium. The sequence continues at coordinate 1,665 of JADFGO010000110.1, read as the reverse complement.
TCGAGCAGCAGACCCGCGAACGGAGCGGTGATGGCGATTATCAGCGCCGGCATCGTCAGCGTGAGTTTTACGAGAAATTCCGAGTCGGGCAGATGACTGAAATAATCGCTCATCCCCGGCAGCGCAGGCGCGATACCCACTCCGGTCAGAACGAAGAGCATGCTCCCCAGCATTATCGTCAAATTTCGTGCTCTCGTCCGGTTCATTCGGGTAATGTAATCTTATTGAGTTCAGAGTACAAAGAAATATCAGTGTTGAATGACTGCTGCTTCTATTAGAGTGGATTATCTCCCTTCCTTACTAGGAGCGGAAGAGTAGCCTCTCCCCTTGAGGGGAGTGTCCCGGCTCAGCCGGGACGAGGGGTGTTATCTTTTTTAAACCATTAAATCACACCCTCCGCCCGTCCCGAAGCTTCGGGACGGACACCTCCCTCGAGGGAGGAGCATTTACACACCCCAGCCTTCCCTATCGGATTTTAAAAGGATCGGCTTCCCCTCTTATTAGAGGGGAATAAAAGGAATCACTTTATTGAAATAGCGGTCAGGATGAATCCTGACTCGCATTCAGCGTAGGGGCGATTCAAGAATCGCCAAAGGACAACTCTTGAGTTGTCCCTACATATCCCATCAAAGATGGGATAAACTCCCCCTCCTTTCAAAGGAGGGGATAAAGGGGTGGTTTTCCTTTAAAAAGCAGCGGAGAGGGAGAGATTCCCCGCCTGACCGACTACGTCTGCCAGTCGGGCAGGGAACTCATAATACTAATGATGCACTTGATCTAAAAACTTTCTACCTGCTGCCGATTTCAAATATTTCTCCCGCGCTCTCGCTTCTGAACGACTGCCAACTTCCTCTACGTAAAGTAACTTATATGGAGGATAATGTTTGGTGGACTTAACTTTTCCTGAATTATGTGTTTTAAGCCTCGAATCGGGATTTTGGCTCATTCCAACATAACGAAAATCAAAGTGTATACTTGAATTACATAGACGAACCACATTTAGCGGAGAGGGAGAGATTCGAACTCTCGGTGGAAGTATCACCCCCACTCTCGCTTAGCAGGCGAGTGCCTTAAGCCAGCTCGGCCACCTCTCCGAAGCACTGAATATAATCCGCTGCTCCCCCGACAGTCAAGCGGTTTAAGGCTGATGCTGCCGAATCAGGGCGCGGAATGAATAAGTTCCGCCTCCGCCCTGCTTGCATCCCTCAACGCGCGAAATTCGTCGTCTTTGTTCCAGTTAGGGAATTTGGAACTGTTAGCCAGCGTATATCCGATGTCGAATACCACCTGAAGATATTGCATGATACCGTCCACATTCAGATCATCGGTGTATTCATCCGACAGCTTGTGATAGTTAGAGTCAACAAACGCTTTATAAAAAGCCAGACCCCACTCCTGACCGTGTTCGCGGCTGTCAACGCCATTATCCATCGAGAGCGCAGGCAGACCCTTTCGGGCTAAACTGATATGATCCGACCGGTAATAATATCCCTGTTCAGGCCAGGGATCTTCCTGCAGACGCATACCGATCTTTTTAGCGGCACGGGCGGCATAATCGTCTAAATCCGATTTACCCATACCGAAAACTATCAGGTCGTTCGTCTCGCCAATAAAGTTCAGCATATCGATATTTATGTTAGCGACGCTTTTCCCGAGCGGAAACAC
>JADFGO010000109.1 GCA_022567655.1 Candidatus Neomarinimicrobiota bacterium | reverse complement strand
ACTCAAATCATACTATATCGCCAGCAGGAGTAAAAGCAGAGCAAAGTCTCTATCAGATAAATATGGCGGTATTCCAATCAGACTAGACGAGGTAAATGAGTTGATTCCCGAAGTAGATTGCCTGATTTCCGCTACAAATGCGGACAAACAAATAATTAAACGTTCGGCACTTGAGAAGTTAGGAAAATTCAAGTCACCGAAAGTATTTATCGATCTCGGAATGCCTCGAAACGTCGATCCGGAAATAGGTAAGATAAAAGGGATTCACTTGTTTAATATTTCGAATTTAGATGAATCGATTCGAAACTCCATCCAATTACGGAAACAAGCGGTTACCAAGGCTGACGTGATCGTATTGAACGAACTGAAATCGTTCAGACAATGGCATCGAAAATATGTAGAAAGCGATATATCAAAATCCCTTATAAAGCACTTCAATATTGTCAAGGAAGAAGTACTTGCTATCAATAGTCATAAAATGAGTAAAAAGGAATTTGAGCAAGTTGACAAAATCACATCGTTGTTAGTGAATCGACTTCTCCATCAGCCCTTGAGTTTTTTGAAAAATGATGATGGTCCACATCGTGAACTGCTCCTCAAAAAAGGAGTTCTCGATAAATTGTTCGGACTTCAGAAACAGACGAATGGTAGATAATCTGGTTATTGGTTCGCGCGGCAGTGAACTTGCGTTATGGCAGGCTGAGTGGGTAAAAAAAGAACTCATCAAGGCTTATCAAGATATTAAAATCGAAATAAGAATTATTAAAACAAAAGGTGACGTGGTCCTTGACAAGCCTCTTCCATTGATTGGAGGCAAGGGAGTATTTACCAGGGAGATCGAACAGGCTCTGTTGACTGAGGAAATCGACATTGCTGTTCACTCATGTAAAGATTTACCTACACTGATGACGGAAGGTTTGGTAATCGGCGCCATACCCGCCCGTGAGACAGCGTCAGACGTCCTGATGACGGCAGATGGTATGGGACTTGATTCGCTAAAACCCGATTCGGTTATCGCCACAGGAAGCTTGAGACGCGCCGCACAATTATTACACTGTCGTAAGGATTTGAAAACAGTTGACATCAGGGGTAACGTTCCAACGAGGCTAAGAAAATTCAACGAGTCTAATTGGGAGGGATTGATCTTAGCTTACTCCGGGCTAAAAAGATTAAATCTATTAAACGGAAATTGTGTAGTACTCGATCATAAGAATATGCTTCCGGCTGTCGCGCAGGGGGCGCTGGCTATACAGATAAGAACCGATGACACGCAAATATCCGATACCATATCAGTTCTGAATGATAAAAACTCTTCAGATGCCGTAACCGCAGAAAGGAGCCTCCTCAGAAGGCTTGAGGGAGGATGTCAGGTTCCGATCGGCGCCATTAGCACAGTCGATAACAGCGAATTAAAAATCGAAGCCCAAATAACGAGTCTAAACGGAGCTGTGGCTGTCAGAGACAGACTATCGGGAGATCGCGATAACGCAGAGAAATTGGGTATCGAGCTTGCGGAAACATTGCTTCGAAACGGAGGCGAAGAAATTTTGAGTGAGATCAAAGAACTAACAAATTCTAACCCTTTTCCTGAAGCATAGAATAAATACAAATGAGTAAACCTTTGAATGATATCGGGGTTCTGGTTACCCGCGCCGCCCATCAGCAGACTGAAATTGAGTCGTTAATAGAGAATGAAGGCGGGACTCCTTACCCCGTCCCTTTGATAAAAATTGACTCGCCTGAATCATGGGAGAGCGCAGACTCAGCTATCAGTGACATGAATTCGTACGATTGGATTTTGTTCACAAGCGTCAATGGAGTTGACGGTTTTTGCGGACGGGCAGGACAAAGCGGCAAAAATATAAGTCACCTGTTGCCCGAAAAGATCGCTGCGGTAGGCTCAAAGACAAGAAAAAGGCTTGAGGATCTCGGATTGGAAGTTTCTCTTCAACCTGAAAAATATGACGGTGACAATCTTTTGAATTCATTTGACAAAGAGAATATGAAAGATAAGAGAATACTTTTCCCCGGAGCACAATATGGTCGGGAACGGTTGATCAACGGACTTATCAAAATTGGAGCAAACGTGATTTCGGTTCCGGTTTACCGCACCATCCCGAACGATGATGTCGATTTAAAAAAACTTATTTCGCTTTTTGAAGATGGTGTTATACAGATTGCCACATTTTTCAGCCCTTCGACCTTTAGGGTTCTCTTAAATCATCTTCCCATTAAAGTCACGGAAAGCACCATAAACAAATCGGTAGCGGTAGCAGTGATAGGATCTACGACATCAAGATATGTGAACGGATTGGGTTTCAAGACGGAAATTGTTCCCGAAGAGCATACGGCGCCCGGTCTGATCGAAGCGATGAAGAATTGGGCTAAATCTTCCGGAGTCGTAGAAAATTAACGAACGACACCAGATTTATCATATACGATGAAGGAATAAACAGCCGTAACTATGCAAAATTCGTTAATCATTGACGCTATCAAGGGTAAACCTGTCAACAGAACTCCTGTCTGGATCATGAGGCAGGCAGGGAGATATCTTCCTCAATACCGCGAAATTAGAGGGAAAGTAACTCTGCTTGAAGCGTTTCATTCTCCGGAGATAGCAGCGGAACTTACTCTTCAACCGATAGAGTTACTCGGGGTAGACGCCGCAATCATCTATTCGGATATCCTGCTGATTCCCGAAGCGATGGGGATGTCGTTAGATTATATTCCGGGAAAAGGTCCGCTGTTTGAGAATCCTCTGCGCGCAGAACCGAATATTGAAAGACTGAGAATAAACTCGGATTTTGAAGATAAACTGTCATTTGTTTCGGAATCTATCAGAAGCGTAAAAGCGAAGTTGGATAATTCCAAACCGTTGATAGGCTTTGTCGGTTCGCCGTGGACCCTTGCTGTTTATATGATTGAGGGAGAGAGCACAAAATCATTTGTCAATGCCAAAACTTTTATATACAAGGAACCTGATTTATTCAAAGAGTTGCTGGAAATATTGACGGAAGCGGTAACCCGGAGTCTTAAATTACAAATAAATGCGGGAGCTGATTTAGTTCAGTTGTTCGATTCGTGGGCAGGACTATTAAACCCCCAACAATTTCTTGATATCTCTCTCGCATCAATGAAAGAGGTAATCAAGAATTTGAACAGCAGTGTTCCTGTAATTGTTTTCGCAAAAGGCGCGGGTCACACTGTCGACGTCTTAGCCGACAGCGGCGCTGATTGTCTCGGAATCGATTGGGGAACAAGCCTTTCCAAATCGAGGAAAATTGTAAATGACAGAGTAGCCCTGCAAGGGAATTTAGACCCTGTGGTGTTGCTTTCAGACCCGGAAACAGTTAGAAAGGAAACGATAAAAGTTCTTGAGGCATACGGAGAGGGGAAAGGACATATATTCAATCTCGGACATGGGATATTGCCCGAAACACCCGTGGAAAATGTGAAAACGTTGATCGAGACCGTTAAATCGGAAAGTCCTAAATTTCATAAAGAAAGTTGATGATGGAAAATAAAAATAATCAGTCTACACTGTTTGATGAAGAGCTTATTAAACGCTACTCTAAACCGGGACCGAGATATACGAGTTATCCGACGGCTCCAATGTTTAGCGAAACAATAGGACCAGCCGAATTTCGAAATGAGATTGCCGAAACGAATAACTCTTCAGAGCCTGCGGATCTTTCGCTGTATTTTCACATTCCGTTTTGTGACACGCTTTGCTATTTCTGCGCCTGCAACATGATGATAACTCATGACGATGATAAAAAAGAGAAGTATCTCGGATATCTGAAGAAAGAGATTGATATGATCGCGGAACTAACCGAAAGCAGCCGAAAAGTATCACAAATGCATTGGGGGGGAGGAACGCCCAGCTATCTTTTTCCATCACAGATAATAGGTCTCGGAGGATATATTCAAGATAGCTTCACTTTTGACGATGACGCGGAAGTCAGCGTCGAGATTGACCCGAGGGGACTGACCCGCGAGCATCTCGAAGCCTTTAGAGAAATCGGCTTCAACCGGATAAGTATGGGAGTCCAGGATTTTGATCCTGAGGTTCAGAAGGCGATAAACAGAATTCAGCCGGAAGATATGACGACTCAGGTGGTTGACTGGTGCAGAGAGTTAGGATTCAAAAGCATCAATTTAGACCTTATCTATGGATTACCGCATCAGAGCGTCGAAAAGTTTCGTAAAACGGTTAAAACGGTTATCGAAATAAAACCGGAGAGGATAGCCACGTTTAATTACGCTCATGTTCCATGGATGAAAAAACATCAGACGCTGATCAAAGATGAATGGCTTCCAAGCGCGGATGAGAAACTTAAATTGCTCCATCTGGTGATTGATGAGTTCACCTCCGCGGGCTATGAATTCATCGGGATGGATCACTTCGCGTTTCCCGAAGATGAAATAGTTGCCGCTCAGAATAACGGCACGCTCCACAGAAACTTTCAGGGATATACGACCAAAAAAGGATGTGACCTTATCGCAATGGGAATAACGGGGATCAGTGAAGTCGGTAATATTTACGCTCAGAACGTTAAAACTTTGGACGAATATTATGAAGTAATCGATAACGGCGAACTTGCTACTTTTAAGGGTTACAAACTCAGCAACGAAGATAGGCTGAGAAAAGAGATCATTATGCAGCTGATGTGCCATTTTTATTTGGATAAAACGTCATTCGGCGATGCCAACAATCTGAGTTTTGATGAACACTTCTCAGATGCGCTTGAAGCAATGGAGCCGATGAGGGTAGACGGTCTGTTGGACATAACAGATGACAGCATAACGGTTTTGCCAGCCGGGAGGTTGCTCATAAGAAATATCACAATGTCATTCGATGAGTACCTTACGGATAACAAAGAAAAGAAATTTTCAAAAACCATATGAACCGAAACTCGGGGAAAATCGCCGTTATTTTACTGAATTTGGGCGCACCCGAATCTCTGGATGACATAAAGCCGTTTTTAAGTAATCTATTTAACGACCCTGATATAATTGACCTGCCTATGGGGAAAATCCTTCGCCCAATATTAGCGTGGAACATCACAAGAAAACGGCTGCCGGAATCTATGCAGATATATGAGAAGATCGGGGGAGGTTCGCCTTTACGCCGACTATCACAAAAACAAGCAGAAGCGCTCGAATCTAAACTAAGCGAAAATGGTGATTTCAAAGTTTATATAGCGATGCGTTACTGGTATCCGTTTACGGAGACCGCCGTAGAAGAGCTGATCGCAGAAGGGATAAAAAAAGTGATACTTCTCCCTCTGTATCCTCAATATTCAATTACTTCTACCGGGTCAAGTTTACATGAATTTGAACGGGTTATAAAAAAAAGAAAAGACGCCGATATAGAATTCAGACTTATACACGACTACCATGATTTTCCTTCATATATCGATGCGCTCACGGAGAAGATCCGGGAAGGTGTCGCAAAATTCAACGGTGTCGGCGATGATGATCTGCATCTTTTGTTCAGCGCGCATGGTGTGCCGCTGAGCGTGATAGAAAAGGGGGATCCCTATGAGAAGCAGGTGCGCGCTACTGTCGACTTAGCTGTGGCCAAATTGGAGAACAGGAATCCCCATTCGATCAGTTTCCAGAGCAGAGTCACCAAAGTAGAATGGCTCGGTCCCGCTACGGACAAGATCATACCTGAATTAGGAAAAAACGGAGTTAAGAATCTTCTCGTAATTCCGGTCGCCTTCGTGAATGATCACTCAGAAACCCTTTTTGAGCTCGGCATATTTAACCGTGATTTAGCGACCAAAGCAGGTATGGAAAGGTATGAGGTCATGCCGGCTCTGAACGATTCTCCGAAATTTATCAGCGCTCTGAAAGAACTGGTGCATCAAGGGATTGAATCCTGGAACTGAGTGAATCCGATACTGTCCCGGTTGCAGTTATTGGCGGGGGTATTTCCGGCTTGTCAACCGCATTCTGGCTTGATAAATTCGGGATTCCCGTTTGTTTGTTCGAGGCCGGCGACAGGGTCGGCGGAGTGATAAACACCACCCTGAAAGATGGATTCCTCATCGAGCATGGACCATCGACACTTCAAGGAAGAACAAATGAACTATTGGAAACGGTTGATGCTGCCGGCTTAAAAGATGAAGTGCTATACGCAAACGATATTCAGAAGAACCGTTATATCTTGAAGCGAGGGAAACCGGTTCCTGTTCCGCTCGGGCCTGTTTCTTTTGCGACCACGAGTTTGTTTTCTGTTTCCGCCAGGTT
>JADFGO010000108.1 GCA_022567655.1 Candidatus Neomarinimicrobiota bacterium | reverse complement strand
ATGCAAATTTTCCTTCAATCCTTTTAAACTATTCCTGAGATTAATATCAATTTCGTTACGAAAACCTGGCATCATAATATTCATGTCAAAATCGTGATCGAAGAAATCGAAATGAAAAGTCTTTGGAGCGATATCAAATCTCGAACGGAAGATTCTGATATCATCATCTTCGAAATCTTCTCTATCCCCTATCTTAACCTTTAGCGAAGACCTCTTTTTGTTCCGAACATATTCTATCTTAACTTCCTCGTCCGGCTCGCTTCTCGAAATCGCCTTTCTAAGGTCAGCAGAATCTTCAATAGATCGTTTACCGACTTTTGTAATTACGTCCCCGCTTTTAAAACCGGCTTTCTCCGCAGGGCTGTCTTCCACAACGTTTACGACTAATACGCCCTCATCGTCCTTCACCTTAAAGTACTCCCGGAGTCCGTCCGTCATATCGTACATATCGACACCGAGAAACCCGCCCTCGTTACTGTCAAAAGTGAATCCAAACATGCGATCATAGTTGCACCAATTTCGTGCAACCATATTACTGCGCCTTCTCTCTATCTCAACGTCGAAATTCTTAGATTTGCCCTCCCTGTCTACCTTTATCTTCGCGGTTTCGCCCGGAGGGGTTTTTAGGACATATTCTCTCAGCTCATCAGCGTACTTAACCTTCCGCCCCTCATATTCGATTATCACGTCGCCTCTTTTGATACCCGCTTCATCTGCCGGGCTGTTTTCAATTACGTGCGTTACCAGCACTCCCTGATCCTTTTGAAGATCCCAATCATCCTTCAGATCCTCATTAACCGTTTGTATGCTGACGCCTAACCATCCCTTCTTTTTTGCGATAGCGCTTTCGTTCATCGCTAAAGAAAGTACGGCTATTATGATTACGCTTCCGCAAACCGATCTAAATCCGCCCATAATATTTCCTCCTTAAGTGTTACTCACCATATAGGACGAAAATCAGATGTAAAAAGTTGTATAACCCGTTAAAATATTATTAAGGCTTAGGTTTGTTCAGACACTTTCTGAGTGCGTTTTCGAGATCAGGATATTTAAACTCGAACCCGCTCCCTAAGAGTATCTGTGGAATAACGCGCGTGCTTGAAAGAAGTATTTCTTCCGCAACCTGACCAAAGAGAAGTTTAAGCACGAATCCCGGTATTGGGATCAAGGCGGGACGCCGGAGAACTTTGGCGAGAACCGCTGTAAATTCGCTGTTTGTAACCGGTTCAGGCGACGCAACGTTGACGGGAGACTGGATACTATCAGATGTCATGAGATGGTAAACCGCCCGAACATAGTCGTCTATCTCAATCCAGCTGAAATATTGCTTTCCGTTACCCAATTTTCCTCCCACTCCCATTTTAAACGGAGGCAGCATCTGAGCCAGGGCGCCCCCATCCGCAGTAAGGACAACTCCACTCCTCATCTGGACTACTCGTATGCCTGCTTTCATAGCGGGTTTGGTAGCTTCTTCCCAGTGAACACAGAGATCCGGAAGAAATCCGGTTCCCGGTTCGGCTCCTTCGTTCATAAATTCCGCGCCCGAATCGCCGTAATAGCCGATGGCGCTTGCCGAGATGAAAGAGTGCGGGGGATCCTTTAATTTACTGAGTGTCTCTGCTAATAACCGAGTGCTGTCGACCCTGCTTTCAAATATCTCTTTTTTTCTCTTTTTGGTCCACCTTCCAAGTCCGATGTTTCTGCCTGAAAAATTTACCGCAGCGTCAATCCCTTCAAGCTTTTGTGCATCAATCTCACCGGTAAGAGGGTTCCAGAAAATTTCGTTTTCCGCAGCCTCCGGTCGTCTTACTAATCTTAAAAGAGTAAGACCTTTTTTAATCAAATACGATGAAAGTGCAGTCCCTAATAAGCCGGATGACCCGCTGATCACAACTTTCTTAATATTGCCGTCCATTTACGGAAATTAGATCATTTTAATTGCAGAATACTGCGATGGCAGACATTACTTCCCGCTGATCACTTCCTCCTGCGGGTAAATTTAGCAACACGCCGTTAACAACCATGGAAGACGAACCCCCTCCATCGAGGTTCAGCGCCTCTTCCGCACCAAGCGAAATCATGATCTGAGACAATTGATTCAAATCAACCCCCCTGCTCCGACCTTGCCTGCCGTCCACAACTAAAAGGAGTAATTCACCTTTAGCCGTATATCCCACAGCAGTTCTCGGGTGAACATTCGGGATTGAGGTCCCGAAAAATACTTCTTCATCTGATGTAACCCTGACTTCGCCGTCTTGAACCAATACCGGTCCCGCGCTCAGAGCATCCGGGTAATCCCAATATTCGGCGGCTGAAAATTCCGGCTTGACGCCGGGGAAGTACGGATAGTTTTCGAACGGCTCCTTCCATTCAAACAGGGAATCATTTCTATTGGATACCCATGCGATATCTACTTTCCCGTCATCACTGAATCCTACAGCGCCCCGCGCGATATAAAATCTCAAACTGTCTCTAATCACGGATTTAGTCGCTGACTCTAAGATCTCGTCGCCTATAGCAAGCAAGCCCACATGCCTTGTAGGGTTCAGATCCATACGAAAAAATCCGCCGTTTACTACGAGACACGCACCCAGGTCTTTTGCGAAACTCGCTACCGTCTCTCTACCGGTGCTGTCATCAGACGCAGCAACTTCCACTCTTATGTCCTCATTTCTGTTCGAGATTTTGGCATACCATGCCTTCAACGGCAGATTTTCATCGATCCCTTCGAACACTCTGATGCCGTCAGGCAATTCTGCGTTTAAAGAATCTATGGGCTGCCATGCCATATCTAAGTTATTCGTTGATTTCTTTTTGGTACAGGATATATTGAGTACAAAGGAAACAGTGATAAGAATCAACACTACAGTTCGCTTCAATAACATAATCAGTGACACTATCCTTTCTTTTAAAAAGATAAAGAATAATCTGCAATATCTTACCATATGATAAGGATTTATTTAGAAAATTACAATCGAAGCCTTGTCAGGAAGTTCGGAAATGCACAGGCAGAAATCCGCTAAACAAACCTTTTGAGGAGAAATCCGGCTCTGTTTTAAAGTCAGTTCTAAAGGCGCGGATGAGTTCGATAAAATCTATCCGCAGGTGTTACCAGATCTTCACGCGCTTATCTTCCGGTACATACATCTCATCGCCCTCTTTTACGTCGAAGGCTTCGTAAAACTCGGGCATGTTTTGAAGCGCTCCGATCACACGGTAGTTGTATGGAGCATGCGGGTCGGTGAGGATTCTCCTCCGAATATCCTCATCCCGAATATTGCGCCGCCGCCGAAAAAATAACGGGGAAAGTTTAGTCAGAGGCGCTGGATAAAGTCAATGATTTCCATGGTGGAGAAAAGATATGTTTTAATCTTATAAATTGCCTTTTCTTGAAATGACATCGCATTGAGATCAGTTCCCACCGCACGACCGATTTTCCGATTGGACCGAGGGAGTTTATCCTCCGATGTAAGACATAGTGCGCTCCGGCTGAACGAACTCGGGATCGTTGATTTTGTGACCCCATTCTTTCAGTTTAATCGATGACTTGAGAAATTCTACGATCTCCTCGTCGGAAGCATTATCTCGAATCAGCGGTTTCAGATCCTGTTCCGAATGAGAGAATAGACAGGTGCGGATTTTTCCGTCGGCAGTAAGCCGGATTCTGTTGCAGTTGCCGCAGAATGGTTGGGTAACCGAAGCGATGATCCCTATCTCACCTAACCCGTCCTCAAATGCGTAACGCCTTGCAGTTTCCGATTCAGTGTTCGCTTGTAACGGGATCAACTTTCTATGTTCGTTAATTTTGTTGAATATTTCATCCGCCGGTACAACCGAATCACGGCTCCAAGATTTGCCCTGATCTAAAGGCATAAACTCGATAAAGCGCATAACATGCCCTGTCTGCCGGGAAAAATCGGCGAGGTCGATAATTTCGTCGTCATTGTAACCTCGCATTACTACTGCGTTGAACTTTATATTGTCTATACCGGCATCCTCGACAGCCTTGAGCGATTCCAATACACGGTCGAGACTATTCATACCTGTCAGGAGAACAAACTTCGCGGGATTTAGCGTATCTATGCTCAGGTTGACTCTTTTAAGACCGGCAGAGGCAAGTTCCTTTATCTGTTCTTTGAGGAAGTAACCGTTCGTGGTGATCGCAATGTCCAGAGTTTCGTCTATCCGGTTAATTTTGTTGATCAGAAGATGTAGATCGCGCCGGATCAGCGGTTCCCCGCCCGTGATGCGTATCTTACTGATGCCAAGTTTGACAAATATGGCGGTGAGGCGTTCTATCTCCTCAAATGTCAGAAGATCTGACTTCTTGCCGTGCACATGATCACCGTCCGGCAGGCAATAGACACATTTGAAATTGCATCGTTCAGTAACGGAGATGCGTAAATCTCCGACGATCCGTCCGAATTCGTCCGCTAACTTCATTGAATTATTATTATTATTACTCATATTTTACTTTCTAAGTATATAAACAGTCAGTTTGAGAATTGAGTGAAATATATTTTGTATATTTTAGGCGCATCTAATTCATTATAAACTTTAGACTTTTGTCGGTTTATCAATCAGTCTCCCGGCATATAATATTACGCGCCTAACCCTCCTCCCTCAAGTAGTATGATGAAAAAGAGCATAAGTTTATCCGAACACTTCATTTTTCACTTTCACGATTTCCGCGAGAATACTCACGGCGATTTCGGACGGTTCTTTACCTCCGAGTTGAATACCTATAGGAGAATGAACCTTATCAAGCGCTTCTTTCGGAACTCCTTCTTTTTCGAGTTCTTTGAATAATATTTTCCGCTTGGATTTGCTGCCTATCATTCCCACATAAGCCGCATCTGAGGTAGCGTATCGTTTCACAAGACCCTTGTCCGTTGGGTGACACCGGGTAATTATGACGACCATAGAGTTCGCGTCCACCTCAGGCAGGTTATCTTTGTAGTCTCTGTCTGTCAACACAACATTTATGCTTCCGTTAAAACGGTCGGCATCAGCAAACTCAGGCCTATCATCAGCTACGGTGATATTGAATATGCCCAGCTGTGAGGCAAGGTTGGCGAATGCATAGCCTACATGCCCTGCACCAAATATAATGAGGTTTGCCTCAGGATGAAAACATTCTATAAGTACTTTTGCAACTCCCTGACAGAACATACCGAGCGAATCTTCTGTCAACTCGTACTTCTTTATCTCACTGCCGCCGCCGTTTTTCATTAGATCGATAGAATCATGAATGACCCGGGCTTCGAATGGTCCGCCGCCGATAGTGAACTCGATGGAAGAATCGGGAAAGACTATCATCTTAGTCCCCGATTTTTGCGGAACAGAGCCTTTTACTTCTAAGAGCGTTCCTACGGCAAATGATTTTCCTTCATTTAGAAGCTCCGATATTCTTTTGAACAGTTCACTCTTTCTCATCTATTAACTGCTTTCTATAATCGATATTTGCGTTTGACCGGTGCATATCCGCTAACATACTCTATATGTTACAAATTGAGCCTTAAGATTGCACTAAAAATTTTGCTAAATTCACATAAACGTATGGGTTCTGGTCGTGTGAACTAAATGCTTTACTTGCTGAATTAGGAGTACTCTCGGTAGGAACCCTCCATGGGAATTCTCCGAAGGAGTCCTTCGTGACCTTCTGAAGAACCGGAATTTATCCCGACTATTCGGGAACCAACGAATTAAGGGTCCTGTGCTATCCCTTTATTACCAACGGGTACAGAGGACTGATGACCTCATAGTGACTATTTTCTGCGCCGGTTTGTCCCGGTTTGTCAACGTAGAGGGTTTAGCTCCTTCCCTTCTTATTAGGGCATTTACTAATTCTATGTTTGCGTAACGAAGGAAGATAATAAATGCCCAGCTGAGCCGGACCAGGCTAGCTTGCACAACAGTTTCCACTAAGGTCACATATTGAACAGGTACTGGAGCTTGAAGAAATAGGTGCGGTCGGTCTGCCGTATTCCAGCGTCTCCGGCGTAATCGTGAAAATCGTGCGATGATCCCAGGTAAAAGGCACTGAACGGGTTGATGCGGTATGTCAGCAGCGGGTCGAAATCGAACGATTTGCCGAATTCATTGTATTGTACAATTATCCGTAGGAAAAATTCTCGTGTGAACTGGTAATTAATGCGGGTGCGCAGGATGTAACCGCTGAAAATTTCAGTCCCGGCCAGCGCAGCGATCTCCTCCGGCGTAGCGTCATACTCGTCGGGGAAATCAGCTTCATCCGGATAATATAGGTCCTGGTAGCTGTAGTCGGGTTCGATGATGAGTCG
>JADFGO010000107.1 GCA_022567655.1 Candidatus Neomarinimicrobiota bacterium | reverse complement strand
TCAATATCTATGAAAACATGTGTGTTGATCGGTACTTTTATTATCTCCGGCTCGAAGCGATATTTCTGCGCCGTTATCTTTATTCGCTGTTCCGGCGCATCAGGCGGCAAGCCTTCTAAAGGTGGAATTACGACCACCGACGCACAACCTGCCAATGTTAAGCACACGACTACCGGGCGCATCCATCTAAGCAAAGTCAGTATTCGTCCGCCTGATATTCTAATGAGCATTATCCCTCCCTATAAAATGAGCATATAGACCAACTGCCTCATTCAACCGCATGGGGCTTCTAATTCGTTTGTTAATTCTACCACCTAATAGCCGTCGATGCCCAGGTGAACCCTGCGCCGAAGGCGGCAAAAATCACTATGTCGCCGTCCTTTATCCTTTCCTCCTCAAGCGCCTCGTCCAGCGCAATGGGAATCGACGCAACCGTCGTGTTCCCGTAGCGATCGATGTTGCTGTAAATCTTTTCCATCCCCAATCCAAGCCTTTTCGCAACTGCCTGTGTTATCCGTTGGTTTGATTGATGTGGTATAAGCAGGGAGATGTCGTCAACAGTGAGCGAGTTCCTCTCAAGCGCCTCCTTTATAACCTCCGGAAATCGTCTCACTGCATGTTTGAACACCTTGTTGCCGTTCATCTTCGGATGGTGCCGCTCATCGTCTATCATTTCGTGGGTCAGCCAGGGATTCTGCCTGCTTCCCGGAACTTCAAGCCAGAGATCCTTCGCATAGGTCCCATCCGCGTGTAGGTGATTGGAAAGTATTCCTCTGCTCCCGTCTTCCGATGGTGCCAATACGACCGCTCCACCGCCGTCTCCGAATAACACCGCTGTATCCTTCCATTCAGACGTCATCTTAAGCACGACCGAATGTGCCTCTGCCCCGACGACTAAGATGTTATCGTAAACTCCGCTTTGTATGAATGAGTCGGCAACCGAGAGCGCGTAAATGAAACCTGAACACTGGTTGCGCACGTCTAACGCACCCACTCCCGGAAGCCCGAGCATCTGCCCTATCAGGCACCCATTCCCCGGAAAGAAATAATCCGGAATAATGGTGGCTACGATTATGAAGTCTATGTCCTTTGGACTAAGCTCGGCTTTTTCTATCGCTTTTACTGCCGCTTTATATCCAAGCTCGGATGAGCCGGTCCCATCCTCGACAAACCGCCGATTCCTTATACCCGTCCTTTCGGTTATCCAATCATCCGAAGTGTCCATCAACTTCTCTAAATCAAAATTTGAAACGACACGCTCCGGCAGAAATCGTCCTGTGCCTATTATCTTTGAACGTCTCATGATACCAACTTTTACCTCATTACGAATATAGTTCTATTCGTCTTAATCTCCAAATTCATACTCTGCCTCCCCATAACAATTTCCGCGGCAAAACATGGTTCGTCATGATGTAATATGGCTGCCTACGATGATCAGCCCCCAATAGCGTCACTACCTGCTATGTTATACATTAAGTTTATGGACAGCGAAATGCTGTGTCATAACCTACGTTTATGATACAGGTTTAAGGACATTAAGCCCTGGCCAATTTTTTTGGGGCAGATATAAATTGTTCTGTTACTAAAACTTTTTATATTATTCACCGACCAGAAGAGGGGAACTAATGGAAACTACACACAAAAATCTTTTTGACGAGGCTACCTTTACTGCTGACGGCATCATGACTAAGGTTCTGGCTGAGACTGAATCAGCAAAACATGTTCTTTTCTGCATGAAGGAAGATACAGAAATATCTGAGCACACATCAACAAGGGAAGCGGTAGTTACAGTGATGAGCGGAAAAGGAATTTTCACGTTAGAAGGAGAAGAGATTCGAATGGTTCCGGGTGTTTTCATCCCGATGGAACCGAATGCGAAGCACGCTATAAGCGCTGATGAAGACTTGATCTTCGTATTAGGACTTATCGGATAGAAAGAATAAACTCAGTATGATCACCCCGCAGGGCCTTCCATCACATCTGGAATTCCATTTCGGATTTGTAAGAGATTCAATTCTTTTAGCTCTCTTTGCCGGATTCGCAATAGCGGCTCATCTTGCGTTTACGATAGGATTTGACTTTCAAATGAGTAAAGGATTTTATGCCTTTATTCAGATTCACGGACATGCGCAGCTACTCGGCTGGCTCGGTCTTCTAATAATTGGAATCAGCCTCCACTTCATTCCGCGTCTTACCCATTCTCCAATTAGAAACCCGTTAATTCTAAAACGAATTTTAGTTCTTTTGACAACAGGGCTTACGCTGCGGATTCTTGCAGGCAGTGTCTTGCCTTATTTGCAGAGAGGGGCAACGGGATATTATTTTACATCGACATTTGTTGCCTTATCCGCTCTATTTGAATTAGCAGGAATACTTCTCTATACATTTACGCTGATTTCTATTATCAGAAAATCGGTGAAGCTTTCGGATGCTTTCAATGATGTCAAGCCGTTCTTTTTCCTGATGTTTTCCGGGCTCCTCTTTTACGGTTTACTGAACAGTGTATTGATTACAAATATGATAATCGCGGAAGACGCTTTCCTTGACCAGAATTGGAATGAGATTCTTACGCGCATATTCCTGTATATGACTATCTTTCCGATTGCGTTTGTTTTCTCCATACGACTATTTCCTATTTTCTTCGGTGTAAAGCCCATGAAAAAAATCTCCAAGTACCTGGCTCTGTCATATGGAATTTCGGTTTTGGTAGACATTGTATCAAGTTCAGCGGGTTTGTTCGGGATAGATAATCAGTTGACATATTTTCTATTGACCGTGAGTGGGTTTTTCATTCCATCACTTATTATATATCTCATCCTTTCCTTCCAAGTTATGAAGTTACCGGTTACAGGCAGATTAGCGAAAAACGAATTGACTGACTCTCGGAGTTTACAATTACCAAAAGTAAGTTTGTCGGAGCGATGGTCCGGCATTACGATAAAAGTCGCCTATCTCTGGTTGCTCTTGTCTTCCTTCTTAGAACTGATTTCACATTTTCAACTGTTTTTAGGATATGATGTAGATATAGGAATAGATGCTATCAGACACATACAACTGCTCGGATTCGCTACTATGCTTGTCTTTGGGGTCGGCTCCAGGATGCTGCCCGGTTTCATTGGGAGGAGAGGAATTTACTCAGGGAAATTGGTTGTTGTTGCTTTCTGGTTAGTATTAACAGCCGCTATCTTTCGAATAGTCCCGGTCTTATTGCCATATGAATTTATAGAAATAATTCCTCATGGGGAATCAGTAATCGGAAGTATGTTCGCCTTATCTGGGATTATCGGAATCCTGTCAATTGCTGTGTTCGGGTGGAATCTAAGACAAACTTATTTATCCGATATACATCCGACCCGCCCAATGGCTGTACCGCTCACTATGTTACAGATTAAGCCCTAATTTTGCCCGATTCTTATAAACGTATGAGTTTCAAGACACGAAAGATCTGTTTCATAAACGACCGTTTATGAAACAAAAAAGCACCACCCCAAAAGCTAATTATCAGAATCTCCCGTTTTCATAAGTTTTGGTATTGCGAAATAATGAGTCACAACCTACGTTTATGAGACAGTGCTTTTTTAGCAGTAGCATCTTCCTCATCTGGTGCGGCTAACGATTTGCGTCAGCTACAGCGCCTTGTCAGGTTTTGTTGTTACGTTCGAAAGTTATTATCACTTTTCCTCTGGCGTGTCCTTCTTCAAGATACCGGATAGCTTCGGCTACCTCACTTAACGGGTAACGTCTATCTATAACAGGTACTACCTTGCCGGCTTCAAGAAGCTCTTTCATAAAAACCAGATCCTTTTTGTTTATATTCGCCAACATGAGACCGATTTTCTTACTCCCGGTCATTGAAATCCATGGTCGTAGGAACAGAACCTGGAACATTCGAGCCATGGAACCTCCGACCATGACATAAATGCCCTTGGGACTTAACGCTCGCTTCTGATCGAGTATGGAACGATATGCCGCGGCATCAATAATCAGGTTATAACGCTGACCGTTTTTAGTGAAATCTTCTTGCGTGTAATCAATGACCCGGTCTGCGCCAATCGAGCGCACAATCTCCACTTTACTCGTGCTGCACACGCCGGTCACTTCAGCTCCGAACGATTTGGCAATCTGCACAGCAAACGTACCCACGCCTCCACCCGCACCATTGATCAATACTTTTTGCCCCTGTTGAATCTGTCCTTTATCGCGAAGACCCTGGAGGGCGGTGACTGCCGCTATAGGTACAGCCGCCGCTTCCTCAAATGTTATATTGGCCGGTTTCAGCGCTAATTTATTTTCACTGACACACACATACTCGGCGAATCCCCCCAAAAATTCGCCTCCCCCGAATACCTCATCACCCGGCTGAAGCTGCTTTACGTTTCTACCAACGGTTTCAACCCGCCCCGCTATGTCAACTCCGAGTATCTTGTTTTTTGGTTTTAGAAGCCCCGCGCCCATCAGGCGCATAAAGAGCGGTTTACCTCTCAGATAATGCCAGTCAAGTGGATTTACGGATGCCGCCCTGACTTTTATCAGGACTTCATTCTCCTTTGGAGTAGGTTTTTCTACCTCTTTTAATTCAAGAACATCCGGTGATCCGTATTTTGTGTATACAATCGCTTTCATGAGTCTCCTCCAGGATTGTTTTGATTCGGCACTGCCCCGCATGCCTCGCCGGGCAGCACCAGTATACGGATTTTAACTTCCAACTGATCCTAAGATTGCTATTCCGCGAGGCCAATCTGCTTCATAAAAGCCTGGTTGTCCCAGAATAACCACTCTTCGTCCATAACACCGTTTTCCCAGTGACCGATCGTCGCGATCAAAAGTTTAAACGGCTTGCCTGTCGGTGGAATAGTTATGCCGTCTCCAATCGGCATAGGATTAGTGAACGTGCCTTCAAAGACGCTCGTGACTGCAGTCCATTCCCCGGAGGCAATTCTTATCGGATGCTCCTGAATGCGTGTGTCCGGCGAAAAAACGAACAACGCCTCCAGATCCTCAATATGTACGTCAATGCCGGTAGTTGTCCGGCCATCGGGCCAGTGGACGATCACATCCTCGGCGTGGCTCTTCCCGAGCTCATCCCACTTCTGACCGGTGAAGACGTTGAAATCAAGATCATCAAATGTCTCAAGGTGTGTCTTCTCTAATTGCTCCCGCTTTGCAACTTCTGCCAGCTTACCATTATCCGCACAACCAGAAAGCAATGCCAAAATAGTTGTTGCGAGAAGAGCTGATCTCACTTTAGTCGTCAGTGTCATTGGTAGATTCCTCCTGAGTTTAGGTATTCGCCGCGCCTATTATTTAATATGGCGGGCAATATTATCCATCCTAGCTAAGTGATGTGTTGACAATTGAATTAAATATTAGTGAAAACATGAGTAGAAATCAAGAAATAACAAGACCGTATAATGCGGAGTGCCCCGCTATCAGCTCCAAAGGACATCCTTCGGATCGGGACAACTTCCCTAACGGGCGAGGGATTTCCCGTCAGACCGATGCCGGGCGGACCAGGCGAGAAGGAGAGAATCAAGAGTGTTTGATTTATGAGTGCGAGTTAGGGCTTGTGTCGAAGACACTCCTCCAGAGCCGGACCGCACGAACTGTTATAGCGTCATGCTGAGCGGAGTCGAAGCACAATACATACACACCCCGTCTTCTGACTCAGTCCGGACTAATTCAGAGCAGATGACCGGCGTTTATTGTACGATGCTGTCTTTGATTCGGTTTACTTCTTCTTCGGCAATGGTATAAGCATTGAAACCCGGTTACGGTATTCGTTATAAGTATCACCGTGGATAGTTATAAGATCCTTCTCCTCAAAATATATGCCTACGAGGATGTAGCCTGTCGTCATGATAGCGAAGAATAGATGCCCGAGAGACATCTGCGGAGTCGCCCAGAAAGCGATTATAAATCCTGTCATTATCGGATGACGAACATATTTGTAGAACAACACTGTTTTAAATTTCAGGGGGGTGAGCTCTTTACTTCGGAGATTCATGTATACCTGCCTCAATCCGAATAGATCAAAATGATTGATGATAAAGGTGGATACGAGCACTACCACCCAACCGACCCAGAAGAGCGCGGTCAGGATCATTGCACCTGTACCCTCTACATTCCAGATCGAACCCGGCATCGGTCGCCATTGCCAAAACATTAGGAAAAGCAGCAAGCTCGCGATGAGTACGTACGTGCTTCGCTCGACAGACTTAGGAACAAATTTCGTCCACCAGGCTTTAAAAGCCGGCCGCGCCATGACGCTGTGCTGAACAGCGAAAAGACCAAGCAGCAGGGCATTGATCAGGAATGATT
>JADFGO010000106.1 GCA_022567655.1 Candidatus Neomarinimicrobiota bacterium | reverse complement strand
CGAAAAACCGATGCGATCTGGTTTTCGATGTTATGTGATATACGCTCTTTCCGTCAACAGTGTCGATACTCTCAACGAATAAAACATTTTTTCCTGCGGGAATAAATTCATAACCAATCGAAAATGTCAGTTTTTCTCCCACCTGAAACGCCTTATTCGGTGCCCTGCTCTGCGGTTCATCTGGGAGGTGAAATGGAGAGACCGATGAGGAGTAATACACTGATAAGGCTAAGAATAAGATCAATTGTCTAAGAACGATTCTTCTACCACAAACTATTAAGAAACGCCAAATGTATTTTTTTGAGTTTCTTCCATCGTCCTGGTGATGTCAAAATTTTTCACGCTCTCTAAATTCTCCGAACGGAACCTGTTCCTTAAATCCTGATCGTCCGTCAACTTAACTATCACTGATGCTAATTTCTTATGGTTCTCGTCTTTCATATTACAATTTTGAGGCTGAAACTATCCCGGGAAAGACCCTGTCAATTTCATTATCAATCTCATCGAAAATCTTTTTATAAGCCTCCTCATTCTCTCCATACGGGTCATGAACGTCTCTTTCCTCTCCGCCGCCATATCCGGTCAGGATGAATATTTTATCGGAATATTCAGAATAAACATTTTTCAGGTAATCCACCTGTTCCACTTCCATTGCAAGTAAAAGGTTCGATTGGCTTAGATGAGTCCCGTTAACCTGTTGAGAGCGGTGGTCAACCACATCCAATCCATTTTGAGCACAAATTTTAATAGTGTTTTCAGCTGCTTTTGCTCCGTAAAGTCTGATTAATCCGCCCGAATCGGATATGATGTTGTCCAGATTACCCTCGATCAATCTCCTGTCGAAGATCGCTTTAGCCATCACGCTCCTGACCCGGTTTCCCGTACAGATGAACATGACCCTGTATTGGTTTTCAGTTTTCATAAAGTTTTTTTCTTATCTCACCCTCACCGATTAATCCCTCTCTGAGTATCAGCAATTTTTCTTCGATAATTTGAATTACTGTGGAACCCTCGGTTTCAGGGGATCTTCCACCATCCAAAATAAGATCGACTTCGTTCGGGAAGTAGTCAATTATTTCTTTGACACTCTTTGCAGGTGATACGCCTGATCTATTCACGCTCGTAGTCGTGATCGGCTTTCCGTACTGTTCCGTCAACATTTTGCAAAACTCATTATCCGGAATCCGAACGCCTACAGAATTATTTTCGCCGAATTTGACTCTCTCTCTCGTTTCAATAATTATAGTAATCGCTCCGGGGAGTAATTCGTTGATGACCCTACTCTCAATCGGCGTAAGCTCCGCGAAGTAGTCTTTGACCATTTCACTGCCGGAGAACATAAGGCTGATTTGCTTTTCCTTTCGGCGATCTTTGAGTTTAAAAAGTTTTTCCATCGCCTGAATATTTTCAGGGTCAACTCCTAACCCGTACAGAGTATCAGTGGGATATGCTATTATTCCTCCTTCTTTCAACAGATCGCTTGCTCTTCTAACAGCAGGTTGAAGCGCAGCTGTATCGCTGAGGTTGAGGATTTCCGCTCTAACCATCTGCGATTATTCCGACCTGTCTATTTCGCAAGCGATAACCTTTTCTTTACGTTTTTGTAAACCTCGGCAGGTCCGATATCCAGCATGCACTCAAACGTACCGATTGGGCATTTCAACCCTCCGTGAACAGCACATGGACGGCATGGCAATTCTCTTTCGACTACTATGTCGTCCGGATTGTACGGGTAGAAACCGAATTTCGGCGCTGTCGCACCGAAGATTGCAACTACCGGAGTTCCTACCGCAACGGCAAAATGCATCGGAGCGCTGTCGTTTGTTATGAGAAGATCACATTCTTTTAAAATTGCCGTTGATTCGAGAAGTGTGGTTTCCCCGACAACGGATAGTGCACCGTTAAAAGTGATTTTACTCAGAAGATGACTGTCTTTTGCACCGCCGATATAGACCACTCCGCCGCCGTCATTAGCTATCATCCGGGCGAGATCACGATACCTGTCGGATGGCCATCTTTTAGTTGGCCAGATAGAGCCGGGCGCGATTGCGATTAACGGCTTTTTGTTCAATATCTTATTCTTTCTTAATATCTCTTTTGCGTTTTTCACGTCTGTTTTGGATGGATAGAGGCGGGGAGAGACCCCGGGGATCGATCTATCGAGCGCCGAGAGCAATTTCATATTTCTGTCCACTTCGTGCAGATCATCATCGTAATTTATCACATCGGTAAAGAGAAACGACCCTGCGCTCCTGTCGAAACCTATGCGAACGGGGATACCGGAAAGCCTTGCCAGGGCAGCGCTTCTTATCGAACGGTGAGGAACGATTGCGGCGTCATAAGACCCCGTTTGTAATTTTTTCAATAATCTGAAAAATCCCCGTAATCCCGATTCACTTTCTCTTTTATCATAAGTCAGGACATTGGAGATATTGGGATTATTTTCGAGTAAACTTGCCGCTTGCGGTGTAGTCACAAAATCAATTTCCCATGCCGGATTGGTTATTTTCAAAGCTTCCGCTATCGGCGAGGCAAGAACCACGTCGCCCAAAAAGGCAGTCTGTAATATGAGTATCCGTTTCTTTTCCGGTTCTCCTGTCGGTCTTGTTTTCCATCTTTTGTGGAACCAGAGCCACTGTTCGGGGTTATTCAGGATATGTTTTTCAAGCCTTGAAGCGATCTCTTGTGAAATCTGACCTATTCTTTCCTCCGTAACCTTACCTTCGTGTTTGATCTCAATCGGTTCTATAACCGCTTCATAATTCCCATCTTCAAGTCTGCGGGAGAAAATCGTAAACATGGGCGCTCTTGCCCGCAATGCGAAATACGCGGCTCCCTTATGCATAGATGCCTTTCGCCCGAAAAAATCGACGAATACACCCTTCTTGCCGGCGTCCTGATCGATTAGAATTCCCAGCTGTTTTCCTCTCTCTAATTCCTTGAGAAGCCCGGTAGCCGAATCTGACGTGTAATATAGTTCGTGAGAAACCGCTCTCCGCAATCTTTCGAATAATTTATCGGAATAAGGGTTATGCATATGATCCGCTATGGAAACTATCGGAAGTCCCTCCTGCGCTAAAACGCCTCCAAGCATTTCCCAGTTACCCGTATGTGCGGTGACGAGCAGCGCCCCCTTTTTCTCTTTCTTTAATTTTTCAAGATGCTCTATGCCTGTGATATGAGTTTTTTCGGCGGCGCCTCTTCCTTTCAACTTACCTTGACGTAAAAATTCCACACTGTTCAATGCGAAATTCAGGTAAGTTCCTTTAAGTATATCGTATAGTTCTTCCAGGGACTTCTCCGGAAACGAGGCTCTCAAATTCCCTAACGCTACCCGTTTTCGGTAACGGATGACTCTGAATCCGAGCCACGCTATAAACCGGGCGAGCCACCTTACTCCCTTGTCCGGAAGAATTCTCAGAGTGAAAATCAGTGCGAGAAGAGCCCAATATTCCATTAAATGTTTCATGATTTTCCGGGAGTATGTTATCAGAAAACCCCCGTAAATGCAAGCGAATTAGGGGTATATATCGTTCAGACCAATTACCGGACCGGCGGCTTAATCTAATGACCTAATCGATATAAGAGTGCGAGTTATGACTCATGTCGATGGAACTCCTCCGGAGCATGGTTCTGCCAGAGGCAGTTAGTATTCAGGACTTCAACTCTGAATTGCTCGTAGGGGAGGGTTTATTAACCCTCCCGAACCTGCGGGCCTGCCCGACTTCTTGCCAGGCGGGCCTGTCCGACTTCTTGCCAGGCGGAGAGTCGAAGGATGCCTGAGTTCCGTGGCTGTCACCCCCGACTCCCTCCTAAAAAGGTCAAATATGATCGAGCAGTTGGTTGAGAATTTCCTCAGCCCTGGTCAGGTGCTCCTCCGGAACGTAAATTACCGCAATTCCCGTTCCCGAAGTAAGGTACGCAGTACTGATTGCGTCTGATTTCACGTAGTTCGGTATCTCTTCCTTATCGAGAATCTCGGTTACCATTGCAGCATAGTGTTTTCCCGGTATGGAACGGAGCGGAACCCAATTGATTTCTATCGATTTCTCATTTTCCGGGAGAGCATCAACGAGTTCGACCTTGCAATCAGGACATTCGGTCACATCGTCAACATATTCTGCCTTACATTCCGGGCAGTAAGGCATTAGAGGTAAACCGTAAATAATAAATTGGCTACAGAAATATGATTGAACAGATTCAATTGTTGGAAAAGTATGGTTTTAAGTCAGCGGATAAGATTGCCGCAGCCGATTTGAGATAAAATTATTTACGGTGCAGCATCTCCAGGTCTATCCGGCTTGTTTCTTCGTTCAGAATATGTTCTTCTGTCTATGACTATTCCCTTATCGCTTTTAAAGAGGGGGCTGTCTATCTCTCTTCTTTCACCGGGTTTTTGACGTCGGTCGTTTTCTTTCTGTCTCTTATCTTCCTCAATCTCCATCAAGTTATCAATAGGTGCGTTTAGACTATCGCCATTCGGCTTGACAGAAGCGGCGGTGTCATCCTCCGGAATATTTTCCGTTTTATCTATTTCATCACGGTTTTTGATATGGAATGAATGTCCGTTGAACTCCTTGCCGTCAATTTCCATAACAGCTGTTGCCGCTTCATCTAAATTCGGCATTTCCACGACACAGACTATCTCATCGGTCGCTCCGTGCTGGGTGATAGAAATAGATGAGATAATCCCGTACGCCGAGAAAGCTTCTCGCAGTAAACCCGGGGAGATATCCGAAGATAAATTACCCACAAAAATTTTCAATAATTTATACCTTTCTCGTCATGCGTCGGGCAATCTTAATAAATGGTTCAAGCTCTATTCTAATCATACTAACAAATTAGATATCATAAATCAAGTTATTATTGATTGTCAGAGGCTGCGTTATTGCAATATTGTTATTTTTTGCGCAAATAATACCCGTTTTTTATATGGTATATTGCGAACGGATTACTGACATTACTCAGACTAAAATATAAAGGGGAATAATAATGAGAGTAACATTAGCGACAATAATAACGATAACAGTATACATCACTGCGGTCTCATCCGGCAATTTAATTGCCGAGGAGGCGGGTAAGTTATCAGGTAAGGCTTACTTTGAGTATTTAAATCCGGACAACTCTACCGGTGATGTAACGCAGTTCAGATTTACGAGATATTACTTTACTTATGACTACAAGATATCGGATAAAATTAAGATTCGGTATAGATTAGATGCCGATAGGAAAGCAGACGATAAGATGCGGCCATTCATGAAACACGCTTATATCTCGTGGGCGGAACTCATCCCGGACGCAAAGCTGTACATCGGAATGCAGATGACTCCGAACTGGACTTCTTACTCGGAAAAGTATTGGGGTTACAGGTCAGTAGAAAAAACTATACAGGACTTGAACGGCGTTGGTTCCTCTGCGGATTTAGGTGTAGGTCTGGTCGGCGATTTTTCGAATTCAGTTGGCTATCATCTGATTTATGCGAACGGCGCAGGATATACCAAACCGGAAAAGGACGACCATAAAAAAACGTCCGGGTTGATCTGGTTTAAACCGCAGAGTAAATTTATCGGCACTTTGTACCTTGATTATGAACCTACAGGCGTTCAGTATTCGAACTCGACTATCACCCTTTTCGGCGGATATGATTCCGACAAATTCCGTGCGGGAATAGAATATTTTACGCACAAAGAGGGCGAAATTGACCTGAAAAAGAACGGGATTTCACTCTTTGCTACTTTAAAGATGGCTACGGGTAACGCCTTTGCACGGTATGATATCTCCGATCCCGATAGGGATACTAAAGGCAACGGCGAAGATTATATAATAATCGGATACGATTATGCCCCGGAAAAGAAATTCCACATATTGCCGAATGCGCGCATGCGTAAAGTGGGCGATCGAGATTGGGAGAAATCGATACACGTAAACATCGAATTCAGATTCTAAATTCAGCAGGTATAAAAAAACCCGAAGCTTTGCACGGGCTTTTTAACATGATATCTTATTAATTAAATACTATTGATCGTAGCGTTCCTCATAAAATTCTCTGATTTTTTTGAGATCTTCATCGTCCATACCGTCCCTGTGCCATTGATGTCCGGGATGTGTATACACGTACTTTTCCAGAAGTTTTTTATACAGTTTCTTTCCTGCGACCTGCTCGAGTTCCGGCAGGAATTTTGTATAAAAATGTTTACCGACCTCGTATAACCCGTGCCACCAGGTATAATCCGGTCCCTGCATTGCAACGCCGTGCCGCGCTCTCCTTCCTTCGTGATGCCAGAGCTCATACCACGTCCATTCTATCGGGTCGTCGAAGTTTCCTTTGGATATTTTGCCCCTCTCT
>JADFGO010000105.1 GCA_022567655.1 Candidatus Neomarinimicrobiota bacterium | reverse complement strand
CACAGAGGAAAAAGTATCGCCCTTTCGTCGGAAAAGCGTATGATGCCGTATCGGGAGGTTTTCTTTGCTGTGGAACGGTTCGGTTCGTCGAGAATTTCATACTTGCGTTTTGATGCTGCGGCTTCAAACGAAATCCGTTACTTCTCCGAAGTGTCGTCAATTGAATTGGTGCAGTTCAGGGATACAGATAAGATATCTCTCGGGTCGGAGATAGAATTGAAGTTCGGGAAATCGTTTTTCGACATAAGAGCGGAAATACTCCGATATAAAGAAAGAGACATCAGAAGAAACCCGACGATTTCGTTTTTCGGCAAGGACGAAGGAAACGAATACCTATTGTCATTAGGTTATATGCCGTCGGGCAGATTCTCGATCTCCACGGGAACGGAATGGTCGGACATAAAAGGGGACATAAACGACAGAGCCAAGGGGCCCTGGACTTTTGTCGAAGCAAAGATGGAATTCATGAGAAACCATAACTTCACTTTATGGACGGGTAAGGTTCGCGGCGGCAGGCAATGTTCAGGAGGAGTGTGCAGATTCGTCCCCGATTTTGAAGGCTTCCGGTTATCTCTAATCAGTCGGTTTTAAGCAGGAAGCAGCGAGGATAATTAATCGAGGTTAATAGAATGGGTAAGACAATTTTGAAGTTCTATCGCAGGACACTTGTAATTTCTTTATATTTTATTCTATTCCACAGTTCGGCGATTCCCCAGGGTTTGGATAACATTGATCCGGTCGGGCGCTTTCAGGCATTTTGGTTCGCTGAAATGTTAGACGTGGAACTTTCGGGAGATGTAGCATGGGTGGCAGGTGTAGGAGGTTTGGTTGCAATCGATGTGAGTGACCCTCAAAATCCGACCATGTTCAGCCGTTACAATCCATCAGGTAATCCATATGGAGAGAGATATTATCATTCAGCAATCGGCGATAAAATCGCATATGCTTCCGGAAGGCTTGACGGTATATCGGTTATAGACATATCCAGTCTAAACTTTCTCAGGCTCGAAAGTGTGCATAAGGAAGAAGGGGTGAGTTATGAAGGTCTATATCTCGGTGCGAACTACCTGTATGCATGCAGACATGAAAAAGGCTTAGAGATCTTGGAATTAGCCGGTAATTCTCTATTCAGTGTAAGCGTCTACGAAAACTTGTCTAACGCATGGACTGTTGTAGTGGAAGAAGGAATCGCCTATGTAGCAGATGGCATAGGAGGACTAAAGATTCTTAACGTAAACGATCCGAATAACATAAGCGAGTTTTCAGCAATTACCACAACCGGACCCGCCAGGGACGTGAATGTGGTTAACGGCATCGCTTATGTTGCTGTGGGTTCACAGGGGCTTGATATAATTGATGTGAACGAACCGTCAAATCCGATCTTTTTAAGTAACTACCAAAGCCCGTTTTTTACGGCAGGTGTCTCGGTGGATGGCGATAAGGCATATCTGGCTGAGTGGGATATTGTCGAAGTAATAGATGTATCGGACGGGCAAGCGCCGTTCGTAGTCGGATGGGAAGAAATTACGATGAGAGCAATGGGCATAGCTGCGCGAGACAGCCTTCTTTACGTAGCCAACTGGCTGAATTTTGACATTCTGCTTTTCGGAAATACACAAGAGCCGGATATCTTTCTTTCTGAAACGTTTCATGATTTCGGCAGCACACCCGTTGGAAGCAGTTCCGAAGCAAGAATTATTACGGTACTGAATACCGGACCTACAGAGTTGTCGGTGGATAGTATAACCTCAAACGGAGAGGATTTTACTCTTGATACCGAATTTTTGAATATAGAACCGGGAGGAGTCGCGGAGGTTCAGTTGACTTTTACACCTGTAGATGATCAAACAACCCAGGCTGTCATCAGTTTTTGGTCGAACGATCCTGACGAGCCGCGCAAGATATTTGTCGCAAAGGGAAATACAAATTCCCTTAAGATCGGCGACAGTGCCCCGGATTTCACGTTGGATGACATCGACGGGGTTCCTCACACACTGTCGGATTATGCGGGCAAGGTGATTGTCCTCTCGTTTTTCGCATCGTGGTGACCGGTCTGCGGTCCGGAGTTGTCGGACATAGCTGTAACGATAGGGCGGACGTTCGAATCGGATCCGGTAGTTATTTTCGGGATAAACAATAACGAAAATTTGGATCTGATAAAGAACTTTATTGCCGCCTTCGGAATAACTTTTCCCGTGTTGATGGATTCGGACGAGATGGTTATTTGGGATTATAATCAGTTTGGAGGTACTTCCCCGTTTCCACTCGATTATATTATCGACCAACAGATGAAAGTGGTGTATCACAACACCGAATATAACCCGAGGCGAATGATAGAAATTATCAACAATCTGCTTGGTATCGTCGGAGTGGAAGAAGACATCTCTTCTTCGCCGCTCTCCTTCATTCTCAGCCAGAACTACCCAAACCCGTTTAATCCCGTTACTACCATCAATTATGCGCTGCCAAGCACAAGCAAAGTTCTCCTGATTATATATAATTTGCGTGGGGAGGAAATAGCTCGACTCGTTAACGGGATTCAACCCGCAGGACTCCACCAGATAACGTGGGATGCAAGCGGCGTTTCTTCAGGTATTTATTTCTACAGAATTCACGCCAGCCCGACATCAGTCCGGCAGGCAGGCGACTTTATTCAGACGCGGAAGATGATGCTGCTCAAATAGCACTGTGTCATAAACGTCAGTATAAACACACCAATTCGCTCTCTTATAAACACATCAAAACGAGAGCTTATGATAACTAGCTTTCGCTCCACGGGGCGAACTGTTAACTAATCGAACGATTATGAGACACATTTTTGGTGTATCGAATCTTATACGATTATGAGAATTTGAGCTAAATTTTCAGCGCAACCTAAAGGCTTAAAGTGTTATATAATAGCCGGTACTGCTGTAGGTCCCGGTCAGTAGATCATAGAATACTAAAGCACCGGTATTAAGACGTTACGAACGTCTTAATAATTTCACCGAGTAGTCGATTGAACGTATCTGTATCTTCCCAGATAAGTAAATGACCCACTCCTGACATTATTTCGACCTTGAAGGAGGAAACATAGCGTTGAGCAGCCTCAATATCTGTGGGAACTAAATCAGAGTTGATGCAGTGAATAGGAGCTTTTATCTCTTTGAGCGACTCTGTCATATCGTGTCTTATATAATTTTCAATTACGGTCACAGCAATATCAGGTGGAGCAGCGCATCCGCCAAATTCAGCGCTCACTTTTTCCAGGACCTCAGTAGAATCAGCATTCGGGAGGATCATGGAAAGTAAGAACGCATTTAAAGTTCCAGCGAAATCGACTCGGAAGGGGGCTATGAATCCGTCTATCTGTTCATCTGTAAGTTTCTGTTCTATATTTTTGAAATTGTCAACCCCTACCAATCCAATAATACGTTCCGGCATAATCCGTGCAGCTTCGACTATAACTTTGTCCCCCATTGAGAATCCTACAAGCACTACCTGTTCGAGACCGAGCTTCTCAACAACCGAAACGACGTCCTCTCCGAAAGCTTCCATAGTCCAATCGGTACGACCGTGACCGGACTTTCCGAAACCCGCAAGATCGATCGTAATGATTTTATTCTGGCGTGAGAATTCCAGGATTTGTCCGTTCCAATTATTCTGACCCCAGCACCAACCATGAACGAAAACGATTGCCGGTGTCCCTTCTCCATATACACTGAAGCTTATGGGTACACCGTCAGCGGAAGTAGCAACATTTTCGGCTTCATCCGAACAACCAGCCAAGACGACATATAATAATAAAATACTTGTAAGCGATAATCGGTGCAGAATTTTCATCTTTTCCCTCCTGAGTGGAATTGCTTTAAGGCGCTAAAGTATAGTACCATTATAATTTTAAGATTACAAGGTAAATTATAATAGACAATGCTCCGCATATTTTTCGTGACCTCCAACCCACACGTTTATGGGAAAATTACAAATGTGGGGTTTAATCCGTGACATAGAATGTAGATTTAATGGTGAACGTCAGATGATCGGTGGAATAATTAATTAGCTCAGACCATACTGTCCCTTTTCAGACGCTCCTCGGCTACCTGTTTGATTGTCTTACGCAGTTCCGGTTCTGATTCGAGCAGAGTCTGGAAATCCTTCACGTAAAGAACCAAAAGTTCGCAAAAGCCTAAAGCACGAACGTTAGCGATCCTCGGAATTTCCAGTAATAGGGCAATCTCTCCAAAAAAATCGTTGGTGCCCAAAAGAACCGGCTCGGGATCCAACTCCACCTCCACCGCTCCGCTCGAAATAAAGTACATTGCCTGACCTCGCATGCCCTTTTTAATTATTAGTTCATCCGGCAGCGCTAATCTCGTTTTCAATAGACCGACGATCTTCTGAAGATGGGCGGGATCAAGATTAGATAAGAACGAAACAGACGATACAAGTTTAACGGGCGTTAACCCCAAGTCGAGCTCGGGGATTTTATCAAGTTTTTTAGACGCTAAATCTAATTCGTTTTCCAAATCGGCAAAAACTTCCCTGTCAATTATTGAATTATCCAGCATATTTTCAAAGATCGATTCCTCCAGTCTTAATGCCATCCGCCCCAAATAGTTTTTTTCCAAAGCCGCTCCATGTACTGGATACTGAAGTTTGAGCATGTTCTGAGCCTTCTCGGATTTCGTATAACGTTCATCCAGCAAAATTTCCAGATTTCTTTCGATTCCCGGTCCCAATAGTTTTGAAACCTCAGCAATAGAAGTTTTGATGAGTCGGTTAATGGTAGTGGAATCCGCCATAAGAATTTCGAACCGTTCTGAAAGGAGTTGCGAAAGGTAGCCGGTATAACCGAAACTTCTGTGCAATCGCATTGCTAATCCGTAACGCCAGTCGAATCTTAGGTTTTCCTGCCACGTATTCGTATAACCTATTACCCCGTTGGATCGAATGCCGTCAAGCAGATTATCGTTCCTCGAGAGGAGCTGCCTGATAATATTTGAATCGATCAATCTGTCACCGAAAAGTTTAAGGTAGTTTTCTCTTTCCTGAATCGATATGTCAAGCAAGCCGATAACAAGCCATTCTTCCTCGGTGATTTCAGTTATTTGTTCCACAGATGTCTTCATCTCACTCACGCGCTCTTTGTAACTTCGGATCAATGCATCCGATATCTTCGGGTCCGCCTGTAATTCTGTTGTGGCAGTCTCGATCTTTACGAATACCTCACTCAGAGAGAGTGCGGTGGCGCGGTCCCTGATGATTCGGTCGGTTAGAGAGAGCTTGTCCAATCGGAAAAATCTAACCACCCAACCGATAGTGGTCGCATTTATCATGAGCGTAATAAAAACGAACCCGGTGACAAGTATGCCGATAAATTGCCTTACTTCATGCGAGATGGAGGAGTTCTCCATCACAGCGAGAGCGAGAGCAAGCGAAACTGCGCCGCGCAAACCTCCCCAAAACATGACAGTTTTGAATGCAGTACTCACCCTGGTTATCATGTTCCCGATCGATAGCACAGGCAGCAACCCGAAGATGATAAACGCGCGCGAAAGTAGAGCTGCGATTGTGAGAATCGCTAATATCTTTAATTCGGTCATTCCAATATTAAAGATAATTTGAGGCGCGATCACTCCGACAAGAATAAAGATCAGAGAATTAGCCCAAAATCCTATATGTTCCCAAGTCTCAACCAGATCTTTCCAGGTGGAAGGCTTGAGAGTCGACCTTCCCACGGAGCCTATTACCAATGCTGAAGTCAACGTCGCCATTACACCCGAGACATGGAGATAATGCTCGGCGATAATAAAAGAAAGATAAGCCAGGGAGATCGTCAGCGTGATTTTAACAATCGGCACTTTTTTCATTCTTTTAAACAGAGCTCCCGTGATCGTGGCTATCAAATATCCGACGATCACTCCACCGAGAAATACTTTAAGGAACAGAAATATTCCTTCCTTCAGAGTGAAGTCGCTATTTCCCATTACCATCAGGCTGAGTATTGAGAATAAAACGATAGCCGTGGCATCGTTGAAAAGACTTTCACCCTCGACTAATATTGCGAGACGTTTCGGGACGTGTAAATCTTCGAATATCGATACTACAGCCACAGGATCGGTAGCGGACACTATGGCTCCTAAAAGAAGGCAGACAAGCACGCTCATACCTGAAACAATCCAGATGCTGTATCCGATAAAAACAGTGGATATGAGCAGTCCGGCTATCGCAAGAAGTAATATCGGACCTAAATCATCCAAAAGCCTGTGCGCATCGATAGATAGGCTCGAATTGAATATAAGAGCGGGGAGAAATACGAACATCACTGCATCAGATGTGATTTTGAAATTTTTAAGGCTGTAGAGAAAGTCACCTAAAATTCCGCCGACTCCTACCGGATCGACAACGACCTCAATAAGACCAAGAATAAAACCCACAACAGCCAGCAATACGGTATAGGGTATATTAAGACGCCTTGCTATCGGCAGCATAAGAGCAGCAAGTCCGAGAATAAGGGAAAGACCTAAGACCAATGTTGGGAGATTTTCCAAACAATAATACCCCGGTATCCATTAAAGAGAGTTGTTCTAAACTAATTGAGAACTAAATGTTTAACAAGGATTTTCTTCAAAGATCTTCCGTGGACCCGACCTTGTCCCAATAGTTGAAGCATTGATATCCACTTCAATCTCAAAAACCTAACTTATAACACACTATATCAACCGTCCAAAACTCATGAAAACGAGTGTGTATGATAATTAGCTTTTGAGACACGGGGCGAACTGTCTCAAAAATGAAGGTTTGTGAGACACATTTTTAGTGACTTAAAATTCGTACGTTTATAAGAATTCGAGCAGTATCAAGGCTTTTTTTGACTTTGGAAGTGGGCTAAATAGTAGGGGGCAAAACCTCTGTGAATAAGTTCTTATTTCATCATCTGATGATGGAGTTCTCCAATGTCACCTTTTTTCTCCATAAAAATCTCTTCGAATCGAATTTTCGACTTATATGGTTCTTCTCCAAGCTCAATTTTCAACCCATCCCCTTCCGACATATATTGCGAATAAGTATATAGCCCTATGCCGCCTCCCTGGTCCATAACACAGCGAAATTCAGGCAGGTACATTCTCACGAGGCCTTTTTGATTAACCCTCCAGGCAATATGCTCTGCCGCG
>JADFGO010000104.1 GCA_022567655.1 Candidatus Neomarinimicrobiota bacterium | reverse complement strand
TATTGCAGCCAACATAAATGTTAATGCTGGAATAACCCCCATAAAAGTTAACGACAAATTAAAAAAAATCGGATTGAAAAGTAAAAGAAGCGCGAATAGAAATGAGGTTGTCTGTGACTGTTTGAAAAATCTGAGCAATAAATATAAAAAAATAACGGCGGCAATACCAAATAAAACGTTTAACAATCGAAGGCTCATAAAGCTAAACCCAACTATTTTGGCTATTAGTCCGCCATAAATGATTGGGATGTAATTAAAAGGTGCCAGCCAATCAAGATATGTTATCGTACCATGTTCAATAAATTGATAAATTGAAAGAGTGTGTGCCCAATCATCATTTAGTGCGAATTCACCAACCGGCCAAACAAAAAACGCTGATACAAGCGAAATATCAATTAAACCACTTACTGTTTTTAAAGATGATGGAGTAAAGATTCTCAAAGAAATTCGGAAGCTCTTAACAGAGAAGGAATATGATAATTCATTAGATATTCATATCAATTTTGTAAATATAGAAAATAATATTTCAAAACTTTGGGGAACTATCCTCCCGAAGTACGCTTTTGGTGAATCGAATTACACTATGACTACGGTAATCAAGTTCATTAGAAGTTCAGCAGTTTTGGCAGATTGAGGTCATAAAATGACAGAAACGTGGAAAACGGCGATTACCGAGATAGAGCCGAATAAGATAAAACTGAGGGGTTATCCGCTTGATGAGCTGATGGGGAGGATATCTTATGCCGAGGCGGTGTACCTTATATTGAGAGGTGAGCTGCCGTCGACTGAAGTCGGGAAACTAATTGACGCTATTCTCGTCTCGTCGATCGACCATGGTGTAACACCACCTTCCGCGCAAGCGGCACTGACTGTGGCTTCGACGGGTGCGCCGTTAAATGCCGCAGTAGCTTCAGGTATACTTGCGATTTCTAAATATCACGGCGGAGCGATCGAGGCGTGTATGAAAATTCTTAAATCGGCAAAGGAATTGATGGAGGATGGAAAGCCGGTCGAAAAGGCTGCCGGAGAAATAGTCGATAGTTACAGAAAATCGAAGAAGCGGATGTCGGGTTTCGGTCACAGGATTCACACGAACGATCCGCGCGCGGCACGCCTGTTCGAGCTGGCGGAAGAAGCGGGAAAATCCGGAACGTACATAAAACTGATTGGAGCGATTGAAGGCGAGCTCGAAAAATCCGCCGGAAAAAAACTGCCAATCAACGTTGACGGCGCTATCGCTGCCGTGCTGTGCGAACTCGATTTTTGGGATAACCTCGCAAATGCTTTTTTCATAATGGCGCGGGTTCCCGGACTGGTGGCGCACGCGGCGGAGGAGCAGGAGCGTCAGCGTCCTATGCGGCAGATAGACCCGGCGAATCATGAGTATGACGGTCCGGCTGAAAGGCATTTAGAGTAAACTTGGGGAAACAATGATATGAGAGACGCAATTGCGGCAACGCTTCCGGAGTTGGGAGAAATAAAAGACAGCGAGCTGCGGGATAAAGTGATAGCGGTCTGGGAAGAGGCTCTTACGAAGAAAGGCTGGAACATCGAGACACTCAAACGCATGCCGTTTACCCTTCTTGTAGCTGACGTAAATATCAGTTTCATCGAACACGTTCGAACCGTTTGCCGGATGTGCATCGCCATGGAAAAAGAACTTAATGAGATGTATTCCGACAGGGTGAGCCTGAATCACGATCATCTTGTGGCGGGGGCTCTGCTCGCCGACGTCGGTAAGATTTTCGAATATACGGAATCAGGGGATAAATTCGTAAAAAGCGAACAGGGGAAATATCTCCGGCATCCATTCACAGGAGTAGGATTATCGTTCCGTCATGACCTGCCCGATGAGGTTATGCACATCATTGCGGTGCATTCCAAAGAAGGGGAAGGTTTTCAGCGAACGGCGGAAGCGATTATATTTCACCACGCCGATTTTACCGATTTTGAGATTATCGGAGGGTGACGGAGCGAATAAATATTTATGTATAATTTTGAGATATCCGAGATTATTAACCACCCCTGAATCCCCTCCTTGGAAAGGAGGGGACGATAGGAAGATGTTCCTATTAGTAAGTATATAAATCATAATAGAGTGCTGGCAAGAGCAACAGTGGTATGAATTTGAGATATTTCTTAATTCTCTTAACCCCCTCCTTTTTAAGGAGGGGGCAGGGGGTGGTTTTCCTTAACATCACTTATTTAAATGATGAAATTAAATAAAAACACACAGAAACGAAGAAGGCAACGATTAAGAAATAATGCTACTCCATGGGAAAGAAAACTGTGGCGCTATCTACAAAATTCGAACTTGGAGGGCTATAAATTCCGCAGGCAACAAGGAATAGAAGATTATATTGTTGATTTCTATTGTGCTGAATTAAAATTGATAATTGAGTTAGATGGAGGTGGACATTTCGTTGCCGAAAAAATGGAAAATGATAAAAAAAGAGAGTCGGCGTTAGAAAGCTGGGAATATACTATATTAAGATATACGAATGATGAGATCATGGAAAATATAGAGGGAGTTTTATTCGACATTAAAAATGAGTGTATTAAACTTAATTCCAACCACCCCTGATTCCCCTCCTTGCCCGCCTGGCATCAGTCGGACAGGGAAAGGAGGGGACTATTAGGATGATATTCTTATTAGTAAAAATATATATCATAATGGAGTACAGTGAAGAGCAACACTGATATGAATTTGAGATATTTCTTAATTCTCTTAACCCCCTCCTTTTTAGGGAGGGGGCAGGGGGTGGTTTTCATTGGAAAATACGAGAGATAGGCAACACAATGATGACTAACAACGAAAGAGGCGCAATAAAGTAGAAAGAAGGATCTGATGGGACAAACATTTGCGGAAAAAATACTGTCAAAATACTCCGGCAGGACTGTTGTACCCGGAGAGATAGTTGATATAAAACCAGATATAGCGATGTCGCATGACAACACGGCGGCTATCAGCGGGATATTCGAACAGCTCGGAGTCGACACTTTAGATGATCCCGACAGGCATGTTGTAGTGCTTGACCACTGCACTCCGCCTGCCAATGAAATATTCGCTATGAATCATAAAATCACGCGTGCATTCGTGAAAAAGCACGGCATCAAGCATTTCTTCGACATCGAGGCGGGTATATGTCATCAGGTGATCATCGAAGGCGGCTTATGCCTGCCGGGTACGATTATGGTCGGAGCGGATTCTCACTCCACTACTTACGGAGCATTCGGCGCATTCGGCACGGGAATCGGCCGTTCGGAAACCGCCGTCATCATGGCTACGGGAAAGATATGGTTCAGAGTACCCGAGACGATAAAAATCATAATCGAAGGAGAATTTCCCGAAGGGACGGGCTCAAAAGACCTGATACTCAAGATTGCCGGCGAGATAAAGGCTGACGGAGCTCTTTACAAGGCAGTAGAATTTGCCGGTCCTACGATTGAGAACATGTCGGTATCTTCGAGAATCGTGCTGCCCAACATGGCTGTGGAGCTCGGCGCGAAGATAGGATATATGATTCCGAACGAAGAAACGCTCGATTACCTCGAAGGGAGAGCTCAAAAAGAATTTGAAGTCGTAGAATCCGACGCAGATGCCGTATTCGACAAAATAGTGGAGTTCGACATATCGGAACTCGAGCCTCAAATAGCGTGCCCGCATACCGTGGATAACGTCAATCCGATCACGGAAGTAGTAGGAACTAAGATAGACGAAGTCTTTTTCGGGTCATGCACGAACGCGAGGTTAGAGGATTTTGAGATCGTCGCCGAAGTGCTGGACGGCAAGAAAATACACCGCGAAGTGAGGATGCTCGTGTTCCCGGCTTCGAGAGACATATTCTTAGAGGCGATGCGGCTCGGCTACGTGCAGACGATCGCGGAAGCAGGAGCGATTATCATGAACTCGGGCTGTGGTCCGTGCATGGGAAATCATGAGGGAGTACCCGCAAGCGGTGAAGTGGTGCTTGCGACCAACAACCGTAATTTCAGGGGACGATTGGGAAACAGGGAGTCGGAAGTGTACCTGTCGAGTCCGTTGGTAGCGGCATACTCGGCTCTGAACGGAGTTATCTCCGACCCGCGGAATAATTGAGGAGTTGTTATGAGCATAAAGGGAAGAGTCTGGAAATACGGGGATGACATCAACACCGACGTCATCTTCCCCGGTAAATATACGTATACCGTTTCTGATCCAAACGAGATGGCGCAGTACGCCATGGAAGACCTCGATTCGGAGTTCGCCAAGAACGTAAAGGAAAACGATATAATTGTCGGCGGAAAGAACTTCGGCTGTGGTTCCGGACGCGAACAGGCGGTGGTTTGTATAAAAATGTCGGGCGTAGGAGTGATAATAGCTAAATCGTTCTCTCGCCTTTACTTCCGTAACTGTGTCAACAACGGTCTGTACGTTATCGTATCTGCGGAGGCTGTTGACGCTATCGAAAACGGCGAGGAGATTGAAGTGGATATGGATAACGGGACAATCGTTTGCGGCGCCGGAACGATCAGTTTTCCGCCGCTGCCTCCTGAAGTCAGAGGCATATTCGAGGACGGAGGCTTGATACCGCACACAAAAAAGATCTTAGGGACGGATTAGAATGCCAAAACACAAAATTGCATGGCTGCCCGGTGACGGCGTGGGAAATGACGTTATGGAAGCGGCGCGGATAGTTCTCGATAAGTTAGATCTTGACGCTGAATATATTCACGGCGATATAGGCTGGGAGTTCTGGAAGACCGAGGGCGAACCACTTCCGGAACGGACGATTGAGCTTCTTAAAAATACCGACGCCTGCCTCTTCGGCGCTATTACCTCTAAACCGAGAGACGAAGCGAATGAAGAGCTTTCCCCGGAATTGCAAGGGAAAGGATATGAGTATTTCAGCCCCATAGTCAGGCTCCGGCAGGAATTCAATCTCAAAACGAATCTGCGTCCCTGTAAGGCGTATAAGGGCAATCCGTTAAATTACAAGGATGGCATAGACTTAGTGGTTTTCAGGGAGAACACAGAGGGGTTGTACGTCGGAATTGAATTTCATCCGATGAACGAAGAAGTGCTTAAAGCGCTCGTTGCCAATCACCCGAAAGCAAAACGATTTGCGGACGTCCCGCCGGAAGATATGGCTTTTTCCGCCCGGATAATTACGAGAGAAGCCGCGGCGAGTATTGTCCGCGCCGGTTTTGAATACGCAAAAAAGTTCGGGTATAAGACTGTTACTATCATAGAAAAACCGAACGTATTGAGGGCGACGAGCGGACTCGTAATTCGGACGGCGAGAAAGATAGCCAAGGAATATCCCGACATTGAACTCTGGGAGAGGAATATCGACGCAATGGCAATGTGGCTGATAAAAAACCCGCAGGATTACGGCGTCCTTGTTGCCACTAACATGTTCGGCGATATCATCTCCGACCTGTGCGCTCAGCTGATAGGCGGTCTCGGATTCGCATCGAGCGGTAATATCGGGGATGACTATGCGGTGTTCGAGCCTACTCACGGGTCCGCGCCTAAATACGCGGGTCAGTATAAGGTAAATCCGATGGCGATGCTATTGACAACGAAGATGATGCTCGAATATCTTGGTGAAAAAGAGATGGCGAATGCGTTGGAGAGCGCTATAGCGGGCGTAATCGAAGATGGAAAAGTTCGCACGTACGATATGGGCGGTAATTCGAGCACTTTAGAGATGGCAAAGGCGGTGGCTGAACGTCTGTAGTGACAATTCTCCGCTTTCTTCGTTGTAAACACGATTTGTTCCTACAATCTGATTATTATGTTAATTCAAGTACGGTCTTGACTTATGTATGACGAATATGTATATTAAATATGTATTGTGGGTACATATAAGGAAGCCGTATGGGAAAAACAACAGTTATGCTCAATGACACGCTAATTGAAGACGCAAAGAAAGCTATCGGTGCGACAACCAACAAAGCTGCCATAGAAGCAGGTTTGCAAGAACTTATTAAATCCAAAGCGCGTGAGAATCTTCGAGGGATGATAGGGAAAGGTGTCATCGACATGACATCCGAGGAATTAGACCGGATGCGCATGGATGATTGACTTCGTTGTGATAGATTCCTCTGTTTGGATTCGAGTTCTGAGGAAATCTCCAAATGAAGTTTTGGCTGAAGAAGTAGACTTCCTTATCAGAGATAAGCGTGCTGCTTTTGTACAAGTCATTAAGATTGAAGTTCTCTCCGGAGCTACCACTACTAAGGATTTTGACTCGTTAGAACATTCGTTTGAAGGTTTAGTGAAATTAGAAGTTGACGAAAGAGTTTGGGAAATATCGGCTAAATGGGCATTTGAATTAAGGAGAGCAGGAATTAGCGTTCCCCTTACCTATATCTTAATCGCGGCAACGGCGTATATGAATAGTGCACTGGTATTGCATGCTGATAAACATTTCGATTTCATATCCTCAAAATATCCAGTAGAAACGAGAAATTGTCTTCAATCAGACGCAGGGAAATAGTGACCGATAAGACTATCGCCCGCCGCATGGCGGAATTCGCTCTGGAATTGAAATTTGAGGATCTTCCCCCGGAAGTAGTAGAGGAGGTCAAACGTTATCTTTATGACTCGATCGGGTGTGCCTTCGGGGGCTATCAGGACCATGACGTCAAGGGGATGATGGATATTTACACCGATATGGGCGGTAAACCGGAAGCGACTCTTTTCGGCAGCGGTGAGAAATTACCCGCCGCAAACGCGACGCTTCTAAACAGTCTGATGATCAGGGCTCTCGATTATAACGACATATATTGGAAAGAGGACCCCTCACACCCGTCAGACTTAATACCGGCTGCACTGGCAATGGGCGAGCGGCAAAACTCATCGATGAAGGAGGTTATAGTCGCAATAGTGCTCGCATACGAATTTGAACAGCGGATGTGTCTGTATGCAAAACCGGGAGTTCGTGAGCGCAAGTGGCATCACGCAACATTGACTCAGTTTGTTTCTCCCATAGTAGCCGGCAGACTTCTCGGACTCAACGCCGGGCAGATGGAAAACGCAATCGGAATATCTGGCGGACATAATTTTACTCCCGGCGCGGCAGCTGCGGGTCAGCTGTCAATGATGAAAAACACCGTCGATCCGATGGCTGTCCAGAGCGGAGTAATTGCAGCGCTAATGGCGGAAAAGGGTTATACAGGTA
>JADFGO010000103.1 GCA_022567655.1 Candidatus Neomarinimicrobiota bacterium | reverse complement strand
AATGACAGTAACGTGCGAGTCAGAGCTTGGCCCTGACCGCACAAACAACCCCTTTTCCCCTCCTTCCCGCCTAACTATAGTCGGGCAGGCCACGTCGCCCCGATCCCGAAACTTCGGGACGGGACTCCTCGCCAGTCCGGCTGCCTGACGGGCAATGACAGTTTTTACAGACTCTACCTAATAAATCGGGAGGGTTAATAAACCCTCCCCTACAATATTAGATTGCTTCGTCCATCGACCGACAGACTCGCATTCGCTACGTTATCGTCTGATCTTTTTTATTCGGATATCTCCGTTGGTAGTGCTTATCCGAATGCGATCTCCGCCGCCGTTTATGTCTCCCCTGCCGACAATTACTTTGTCGCCTCTCCAGTCATCATCGTCATCTGAAATCGTCAGAGGAAAATCGGAGTATATCTTATAATCACGCCATGCGCGGCGCGTGATCTCAAGCTCAATGTCGAATGTAGCGGCTAAATCACCGGGAAGATATAGCGTTATGTCTCCGCCCGCGGTCTCGAGGTCGACGTGAGTATCCGTATTTTTATCCGAGACTATCATCTCGGCTTCTATGTCACCGCCTGCGGTCTCCGCTTCAATGAAGCCACGCGCATTCAGAACTTCGATGCTGCCTCCCGCTGTTTCTACCATCACGGGACCTTTCGATCCTTCAACACTGATGCTTCCGCCGGCTGTCTCCGCCTCTACTTCACCGCCTGCATTGCCAATGTGGATACTTCCTCCGGCGGTTTTCGCATAGACATCACCATCTGTATCGCCGATAGATATACTTCCGCCCGATGTCGATACCCGTATCGGTCCTTTGGCGTGGTTCACGGAGATGCTGCCTCCCGAAGTGGAAATATCCAGATCCTCACCGCTTTCTTCCACCTTGATGCTTCCGCCCGACGTTCGCCCATAGGCTTTTCCTGTAATCTTACCGAACCTGATGCTTCCGCCGGATGTTTCTACGCTCAGATTCCCGCTCACGTCACCGACCTTAATGCTTCCGCCCGCAGTCTTAGCATTGCCGTTCCCGTTTTTGATTCCGTCAATCTTGATGCTTCCGCCCGCTGTGCTTATGTCTACGTTGCCGTTTTCAATCTGACCGACCTTAATGCTTCCCCCTTCAGTATTCGCCTTGACGTTGCCTTCAAGATCTGCAATTCTGATGCTCCCCCCATCTGTTTCAAGATTTATGTTGTATCTAAAAGGAACGGTCACTTCAAACGAAAGAGATGAAGATCTCCGGCGACGCCTCCAGGGGGTTCTACCTGTAACCGTAATGTCTTTACCTGATTTAACAATCCTAACTTCGATCTCTTCCAGGATCTCCTCCGCAGAGGACCTGTTTCGAGCGTCTGCGCGCTTGATCGCAATAACTCTGACCTTATCTTCATGCCATGAATTGATTCTTATCGATCCTTCATCCGAGCTCAGCTTTAATGTTCCGCCCTTTCCGACTTTATAGGTTTTGTCGATAGTTTCCACGTACTCACCGCGCTCTCTGGATATCTCGCCTCTTTCCTGTGACAAAGCGATGGCGGGCAGCGTTATCAGCATTATCAGAATCAGTGTATTTTTAATGAATTTCATTTTATCCCCTCTTTTAAATTAAATTTCTCTTTCCGTTTTTATTATCTCCCAATTTGACAACGATTCCTCCGATTGTTTCCGGATATATTCGTTTTCGTCCGATTCCATCTTCATTTTGAGTATCTCCAGCACATCGGCGTCTCTGAAGTCCTTTAACGCAAGTATCGCTTGTATTCTGACTCCCGTGTTAACGTCATTCGTCAAAGCTTTAATCAAAGCTTTTTTCACGTCGGGGTTGTCGGTCGAGAATGAGAGCGCTTGTACCGCCTTCAGACGGACGCCCGGATTATTGTCATGCCTTAAAGCATATATCAGCGCTTCTATGATCTCCTCGTCATCTGTCTGTCGCTGGAGAAGATCAACGCTTTTTAATCTGACCGACGGTCCTAAATCGCTCCGGAGCGCCGCCGCAAGAATTTTTTGCATCTTCCTATTATTGATGCTGCTTTTTATCCCCACGCTTGACACAGCATCCAGCAAAACGGTTATCTCCTCGGATTTTTCATCATACTTAATTATTCTGAGGTCGGCTATCTCCATGTCATTTGAACCGAACATATCCGCAGTAATGCTGTTATTGTTAGGTGATATCAACTGTTTTATTTCAAAGTCTCCGTCGGTCGCTAAGTCAATCCGGACAAATTTACCGATTAGTATCCCAAATGTAAATATCGTTAACGCAACTGCCGCTTTCGGCATCAGTGATCGAATATACCGGTCCACAAAACC
This sequence comes from Candidatus Neomarinimicrobiota bacterium, assembly GCA_022567655.1. NCBI lineage: Bacteria > Pseudomonadati > Fidelibacterota > Fidelibacterota bacterium. The sequence continues at coordinate 5,043 of JADFGO010000103.1, read as the reverse complement.
CGGCTTGATAAACCCCGCCTTGTTGTCCAGTACTCGCAAGCTCCCGCGGAGTTTACTTCTGCTTTCTATCAAGACAGAGTCGGGAAGATCGTCTTTCCCGCTCAGATTATACAGCTCATGTAATTCTTTCTCATTTTCATATACTTCCCGCAGCTCGGCACTTTCCGATAACTCTTTCTCGAATAAAATGTTCTCTTCCTGCGTCATTTCGCCGTAGAGATAGAGGATAGCTTTTTCCCTAATATTCTTTTCATTCATGTTATAACTCCATGTATTGCTTAAGTTTCAGTTTCAATTTCTCTCTCGCCCTGAAAAGGTAACTCTTTACAGCCCCGATGGAACACTCCATTAGTTTCGAAGCTTCTTTTAATTTATAACCCTGCTGATGGCAGAGAACGAACGCCATCCGTTCCCGGGAGGAAATATTAGCCAGAGCCTCTTCGATTATCTCTTTCAGCTCGCTATTAACGACGCTTGCTTCGGGATTTTCGTTCGGAGTTGTTCTGAAGCTCTGCTCATAACCCAAAGAATCAGAATTCTCAAACGTTATAGACTCTAAAGGATGTCTCATTTTTTGCCGTCTGAAGTTTATCGCTTTGTTTACGGCTATCCGGTAAAGCCATGTAAAAAAGTTGCTTTTCATTTTAAATTTCGGGAGAGACCTGTAAGCGGAGATCAACGCTTCCTGATAGACGTCCTGTGCGTCATCAACGTTACCTACCATCGAATAAGCCAATTTCAGTACCTGTCTATCGTAGTTACTCACAAGTTGCTCAAAAGCAAAATGGTCTCCATTTTGCGCACGGAGTATCAAATTTCTCTCCTTATCGTTCATTTATATACATGTTACTCCCGTTAAGTAAGACCATTTCGTTGAAATATGGTTGGCAAAAGATTCATAGCTGTGGCAAAGTTTCCGATTATCTTTTGATATTGCCCAATTTCCTTCAATGCCATTCCTTTATAATAGTAAGCATACGCTCTAACGGGCTTTTTGTTTGGTAAAATTGTAAGTTGCCTGATACCTCTCAATATTCCACAGGTTGATTCGAAAAAGCATTTGAGTTTCAAATATAAGAAGATTAGGGCTCGATTTCGAGCTGCAATCAGTGACTAACACTATTTTCCGACTCCATGTAGAGAAGAACGGCAATATACTGCCGTTATGTGACCTTCTTACATCTATCCGGATTTGAATCGCAAGCCATTAACCTTGTAAATACAACCTAAAACATGCAATTAGTGTCAGTTAATTCCACTGGTACGATAATTGCTCATTAAACAAACCGGAACATATCACGCATAAAAGGTAGGAGGTACTCGTATGACCAATCAGGACTTAGTTGAGTTAATTGCTGCAGACAGCGGATTAACAAAATTGCAGGCGGACAGGGCTTTGAATTCTCTCGCAACAAGCCTTTCGAATGCGCTCAAAAACAACGAAGAGGTATATATATCAGGTATCGGCACTTTCACAACGTCGCGGATTCCTGCTGAAGGTGATTCCAGCTCGGCTGCTCAAGGTTCAGCGAATATAGGTACGACGCGAATTCCGCAATTCGAACCGGTCACTGACCTGTTGGCCGCAGTCAGATAACCACACAGCTTACTCAATTCCTATAAACAGCGGGCATTTAATGTCCGCTGTTGAGTGTTAATCGGACCTACACTGGTGTGCGAGTCAGGGCCACCGCCGTTGGCGGGACTTCGCTTGCCCTGACCGCGTTTCCAATAAAGCAATTCCTCTTATTCCCCTCTATTAACCAGTCCGCCCGTCTGGCAGGAAGCCGGACAGATCCTTTCTTATAAGATTTCAAAAGGATCGGCTTTCCATCTTGATAGAGGTGATTTTAGTATCCCCTCCTTTCTAAGGAGGGGATAAAGGGGTGGTTTTCCAATAAAGAATATCCTAAAATTCACTATTTCAACCGTCTTGAGGACCAGTGGATCGCACGGATCTCCCAGCTGCCGGATTCCTTTGAGAGTACCATGAGTTCCACGCCGGCGGAATTTATTTCGCGTCCCCGGAACTCACCCTTCGCCGTGCTGGAGGAGATGACCCAGCCGGCATCTCCCTCGACGACTGCCTGTATCACCTCACGTTTGCTCTTCACCGCGGCTGAAAACTCCATATCCGTTTCTAAATGATGTAACTTATATTCTTCGGCGTTTTCCATATGACCGCTCTCAAGTATAATGACATCTTCCGATAGGAGATTCACGGCGGCATCAGCGTCGCCAGCCGCAAGCGCCTTGTGGTATGCCTCTACCACCGACTTAATTTCAGCCGCTCCGGACTCATTCCCCGGCATCGAGCCAGCTTCCTGCGGGAGAGCAGAAAGTGCAAATATTTGAATTAACAACATCATGAGAAACTGATTCATCGTTCATCTCCGCTAATATCTAATTTGCTGCGTCGTCCGGCAGCCCGTCAGGAGCCGGGCCTTCGACTGGCCGAGGTACAACCGATTTCTAAATTTTGTCCAGCAGGGCTATAATCTCTGCGGCTATCTCAGTTTTAAATATGTTTACGCCCTTCATAAGCGCCTTTTTTCGTGAGGATTTTTCATCGAGACCGGCGCCCTTTACCTTCTCCAAAACCTTGCTGTAGATAACGTCACCGGACTTGTTGTCTTTCATCGTAAACGTGTAATTGGCGTAAGTGATCGATATTCCGAACTGGTTCGGAGGGGAAGGTTCGGTGAAAACCTGAACAGAAAGCGTGAAGTTACTTTTATCAACGTCATCTGAAAATGCAACGCCCAACTCCGAGGTCAAACCGTCGCGGATAGATTCCCTGATAAGGTTCAGCATAGCCCCCTGTCTGTTATCGTCGATATCGTAAAAGTCACTGATAATGACGTTTGAAACGTCTATCTCGAAAGTTGCGGAGGGAACATTGAAGCGTGACATCGAGTTCATAATTATCTTTGCAAGGATTGTGTCGCTGACTACGCTGTTGAGAATCCCGTTTAGGTCTATCGATGCGGTTACGTGCTGTTTATCTTTCTGGTCGATCAACCTATACACTCTTGATTCGGCAAACCCCGAGGCGTCGGTGTTCGCTGCCGTATCGAGCCGCATCGAAATGTTCACGGGCTCGAACTTTACCGGCACGCCTGAAGCGGGAACAGCTCTTCCGGCGCTGTCCAATGTCAGTCTGAGTTTTAGAGGAACGTCAAGCGATTTCTGGAATCGACCGGAAAGAGAGGAACCGTTTACCGGAGTTAGCTTCAACCCGGAGAGAAGGTCGCCTATGCTTTGAAAGAGTGTTGAGCTGAGAACAATCGGTTTTCCGTTGTGGATGACTTCTATCGGCTCGTTCGAGTACTCTATCAGGTTGACATAGCCCTCGATGAACGCCCTCAATCCGGTGCCGACGGAGCCTGTCGAGATCGAGCTTACGCCTCGTTTGTAATTGTCATATGCCAGATTTTTGGCATTTTCCCTCTTCAGACGCTCCTTTTCCGCTAACATGATCTTTGAGAGCCTCACGTACACCCAGTACCCTTCTTTTTTCGCATTCTCTGACCATCTATCGACTGTCTCGACCCCTTCGAGCACAGAAGAGACAGTTGTCTCCACCCGGTAATCCATAATCTCGGTGGAGATTCCCCCTTCTTCCCGGGCGATGTCGGTCGTGCGGCTTTCAATCTGTACTTTCAAGGCTGCTGCCAGATCGTTAAATGCGTTCTCAGTTGCCCGGCGCAGGTCTTCCTCCGCATTGCCGGTGTAATTTGCAAGACCGATTCCGATGTAGTAATCGCGTGGATTGGGACGCTTATCGACCCATGCGGGTTTCTTCCCGTAAACGTTTGCGGCAGCGGATAAGAGATATACGAATAGAATCGCCGAAAGAAGAATCGGATTCAACTTCTCCCGTATCGTGGAGTGAATGGACTTCGCCGGACAGAATTGCTCTTTGAGAAGTTGCTGATTCATTTTCTAACTCCGGTTAAGAGCACTCCCCAACATAAATAATCAGTTCGCCGAAATGACTAAATCACCCGGTTTAACCGGCATATCCGGTGATTTCCATTTAAGGTATTTCCCGGTTGACAAGCCCTTTTCAGTCGTCTCGATGATAATCGACGCGAGAACCTCTTTGCTCCAGCCTATATGTTTCCCTGTCACAGGATGAAGAATTTCTTCTCCGATGCGGAAGACGATAAACACGTTTTGGAGCTTTACACCTCTGTCTTCTCCCATGTCCAGAGTGATCTGATTGCCGTCAGCCATCACGACGTATCCAAGGAGCGGATAGAGATGTCCTATCTTCATGCCTATGTTGTCAATCGATTTTCTCGCGGCACTTGCGTATGCGGAATTATAGTCGATCGCCCCGCTCACTACCGTTCCCTGCGATGATTTAATTATCTTGTTTTCGCTTTTTCCGACAGACCTTTCGGCTAAGAGTATTTTCCCGGTGTTGGTATCGACAGCCCGAACGTCGATAACGACCTCTATCACAACGAGTTCATATCCGAACTTATCGAAGTTCTGTTGAGTTGCGGATGTAATTGTTCCGAATACCACGTATTCGGCTCCTAATATCCTGCCCATTTCGGCGGCGGTTGATTCGTCGATCAATCCGCTCATACCTAACTTTTGTTCGTTGATCACGTTATCTATCTTTGTTCTTTCAATAAGATCGAACTTCCCTGTCTGAGCCAACGAGGTAATCAGCATGTCGGAGAGTTTCAGGTCTACCTTCCCCTCCAGCTTCTCATTGCCTTCGAAATCCAAAACAGCGATACGTTTCTTCAAACTCTCACCCTTTTTGATCTTATCTATGATGGAATCGTCCCATCCACCCGGCATGGACAGCGTTATCGAGGCAGGGGGAGTTGGTTTAAAGGGTGATGACGATTTAGTCGGTTCTGTTGATGCGCATGCCGAAAAGAAAAAGGCAACAATCAACAGATAAACAAGCCGATGATTTGCTCTCATATTTATACTTCCTCCTGTTGAGACCGGGACAGTTCTGCTTTAACTCAGAGCCCTGAACGCATCGACGAGTACCTTCATGTCTTCCAACAATAT
>JADFGO010000102.1 GCA_022567655.1 Candidatus Neomarinimicrobiota bacterium | reverse complement strand
CGTCTGCCGAGATAGACTTAGCCGTAACCCGAATTTATATCGAGCCGGAACCCCCCTCTTTCGGTCAGCAGTTTGTTCTTTTTGCGTTTATAGAAAACCGTGGTACCCGGACTGCTGATGAATTCACGGTCACCTTTTTTGCGGATTCGGATAATGACTCCGCGTATTCGACAGGTGAGCTGCTACTTCCTCCATTCACGAATTCAGCCGCGCTCGAACCGGGTGATTCAGTTTCTTTCAGCGCGGAGATGACCGATTTTAAATGGAGCAGCGTCAGGGTAGGAGTATTGGCGTCGATAGAAGGGGATGAAAAACCTTCAAACGACAGTTATTTTATCGAAATCTCCCTTGCATTCGGATCAAACATGGTCGTTATCAACGAGATAATGTACGATCCGTTCGTCGAGGGTGAGGCGTTTTCGCCGCAATCGGAGTACATCGAAATTTACAACACAACCGATGAAATCGTTTTTCTCGACGGCTGGTCGGTCTCGGATGCGGACAGCTCCCGCCGATATAAAATAGTTGATAGCGGAACAGCCATACTTCCGGGCGATTACTTTGTTTTCGCCGCAGACTCCAACCATGTCCGGTTCTTTGGGGAGGAGAGTCTTAAAACTTATATTGCCGGTTCAGGATTTCCGCGCTTGAACAATGACGGCGACGAGGTTTTTCTTTTCAGTCCGGCTGATGAAGTGATCGACCGTGTGGCATATTCTCCGAGCCTTGGAGGGAGCAGGGGAGTTTCAGTTGAAAGAATCGACCCGTTTTCCAACTCGAACTCACCGGACAATTGGCTCAGCTCCGTTGAACTGCTCGGAGGCACTCCGGGAAAAGAGAACAGCGTATCAAAGCCGATAGTCACTAACGATCTCCAAATCACGCTTAATCCAAATCCGTTCTCTCCCGACGGGGACGGGTTCGATGATCTTTTGGAGATAGAATACAAACTCCCTTCCCGGTCTGTCACTCTCGATATATACATATTCGATTCAATCGGAAGACGGGTCCGAAGATTGATCTCATCCGCCTCCGCCGGTTCAGAGGGAACTTATACATGGGACGGGCTCGACGGGAGACAGCGTAAACTACCGATAGGAATATACATCATTTACCTTGAAGCTACTTCCCCGCTTGAAGGAAAAGTTTATTCGGGCAAAGCCGTCGCCGTTTTGGCAAGAAAACTCTGACAACAAACAAGATTGTATGTCGTTAATTAACATCTTGCCCTGCTTCAGACATCGGCTTATCTTTAACACCAATTGTTATGACTCCATACCTGAAACAATGAACGGATTTATCTGATGGAGATGGATAAATCCAAACGTCGTGAGATATTCGGATGGGCGATGTACGATTTCGCCAATTCCGCCTTCGCCACCACAATTCTCGCAGCAGTCCTGCCTATATATTTTGCGAGTTTAGTACCCGATGGAGGGGTCATTGTATCTCTGTTCGGGAGAGAAATCCTCTTCCCCGCTACTTCGCTGTGGGCGTACACTGTCTCCTTCAGTTTATTAATTGTCGCATTCTCCTCTCCTATTCTCGGCGCGATAGCCGATTATTCGGGGTCCAAGAAAAAATTCTTGGCAGTTTATTGTTATCTCGGCTGCATATTTACGACGCTTCTATACTTCGTCGAGTCCGGGGATTATCTGCTCGCCATGTTTCTATTTTTAGTGGCAAACATCGGATTCGCCGGCGGAAACGTATTTTATAATGCCTTCCTTCCGACGATCGCTAAGGAAGATGATATCAATTGGGTATCGGGTAAGGGGTTCGCTTTCGGCTACCTCGGCGGTGGTCTTCTCCTCATACTGAATTTACTTTTGATCACGAAGCATGACTTCTTCGGATTGAGCGACAGGGTAATCGGAACCAGAGTTGGTTTTGTTACGGTGGGGGTCTGGTGGGCTGTTATGGCGATTCCAATATTTGTGTTTGTGCGGGAACGCGGTGGCAAGTCTCTCCCGGCGGGGAAGAGTTATCTGTCTATGGGTTTTCAGACCATAATGAGGACGCTCCGGGAAATCAGGAAGTACAAACAGCTGACCCTGTTTTTAATAGCGTTTCTTATTTATAACGACGCCATACAAACTATAGTCGCGATGTCGACGATATTCGGTAAAGTAGAACTTGGCTTGAGCGAAGGCACTCTCATCGGAGCTCTCCTCATGACCCAATTCATCGCACTGCCCGGCTCGCTGGTTTTCGCCAAAATCGCTACACGATTCGGGGCTAAGAATTCGATCATGCTCACTTTATTCGTGTGGTCGGCTATCGTGATTTACGCTTATTTTATCGAGACCGCCCTCGAGTTCTGGGTGCTCGCAGGTACGGCAGGACTCGTGTTAGGAGGCACCCAGGCTATAAGCAGATCGCTTTATGCCTCTTTTATTCCGAAGCAGAACAGCGCCGAGTTTTTCGGCTTTTTTGCGATAAGCAACAAGTTCGCCTCCATATTAGGTCCCCTGACATTTGCCCTTGTGGGGCAGCTCTTCGGGAGCGCCCGCGCAAGTATTAGTTCGCTCATAGTGTTTTTGATTATCGGGATGATAGTGCTTTCCCGGGTTAATCCGGAAGAAGGGGTAAGACAATCCAAAATAGCGATATTGCCGAATGAAGAATAAGATCCGGCAAAACATTTTAAGATTTTTGACGTAAATAACCATAGATTTAAGTCGGTAATCAAGTTAGGATAATAGTGCATCAGTCAAACTCAATAGTTATCGGATACGTCGACAACACCCCTCTTGGGCGGGTGTACCTTGCTCTGTCTGATCGGGGAATTTGCCGGGTGAGCACCGATTCTGAGTCTATCGAAGAATTCGCTGAAAAAGTTGAGGAGATATATCCCGCAATAAATGTGGTCTTCGACAATAACTTGATCTCCGAGGCAAGAGAAAAATTGGAAGAGTATTTTTCTCATCGAAGACAGAAAATCGATATCCCCCTGGATTTAAGTTTTATGACCCTATTTGAACGAAAAGTATTGGATTCCTGTTCTCAAATAGCTTTTGGTGAAACGGTAAGCTATGGTGAACTCGCGCTCCGCGCCGGAAATCCGAAAGCGAGCCGCGCTGTCGGTAACGTCATGAAGAAAAATCCTTTGCCTATAGTCATACCATGCCACAGGGTCATCGCCGCCTCCGGTAAGATAGGCGGATACACGGGAGGATTGCACAAAAAAAGAACCCTTCTCGCTTTAGAAAACATCTATATCTCCTGATGCCGGTATCCGCTAACCGGAAGATTGCCGGTTTTTCAATGCTTTGCCTCATCTGGGGTACCACCTGGCTTACCATCAAAATCGGTCTTGAGGGGGTTCCGCCCTTTTTAGGAGTCGGACTAAGGTTCGTACTTGCCGGAAGTATACTTCTCGTGATTGCTATCGTCAGAAACCGGAAACTGATTTATTCCAAAGAGCTGTTGAGAATTTCTCTGATCATCGGCATTCTGCTGTTTACCTTTTCTTACGGCGCAGTTTACTGGGCCGAACAGTACATATCGAGCGGGCTGGCATCGGTACTCTTTGCGACTATGCCTCTTTTCGTGGCGCTGTTTGCCCGGATCATATTAAAAAATGAATTGCTGAATACGACGAGACTGCTCGGTATGTTTATCGGTATCGGCGGGACCGGACTCATCTTCTCCGAAACTGTGGGAATTTCGAATATGAACGAATTCAGGGGATTGATCGTGACGCTTATGAGCCCTGTTGCGGCAGCTATTGGCATCGTTCTTACCAAAAAACACATTCACAATCATGACCCGTTCTTTTTAAACGGTTGGAGCATGCTGCTCGGAGGGTCGGTGACTCTCTCAATTCATTTCGCATATGGCTCCCCGTACCCGATTGTATGGGATACGGCATCTGTCGGCGCTTTGCTCTACCTCACGCTGGTCGGCTCGGCGCTTGCATTCGGAATTTATTTCTGGATGCTTCAGCACATGGAAGCGACAACAGTCTCTTTTGTAACTCTGATTTCACCGGTCATAGCGGTCATTATAGGAGCGATCGTATTATCGGAAATTCTTACCGGTTTGCAAATTGTCGGCTCAATTTTTGTCCTCTCAGGGGTTCTACTCAGCGAAGTCGTGAGCAAGAAAATAAAGCGAGTTTAGCGCCTATTGCCAGTCTTCTTTTTCGGTTGTGTCAGATAGATTCCCCGGGTAATTATATCAGTAAATTGTCCAACAATAAGTTCTATGGAGGATTTTAGCCGTTTTGTGCTTTATTCGTGTATTGGCAAGATATTACGAAACTTATTCGTCATTTATTCGTATATACAGTATATTATTCGTTAGTTAATGAATAAGGGTGAATAATGGACGCTACAGACTTAAAGATATTAAAGATGATGCAAGAAAATGCGCGTATATCCAACGCCGAGATTTCGCGAAATCTCAATATGGCGCCTTCAGCGGTTCTCGAGAGAATTAGAAAGCTGGAAAGCAAAGACATAATTAAAGGATATGAGGTGAGATTGAATCCCGAATCGCTTGACTACGGTTTGGTCGCTTTCATATTTGTGAGAGAACTTGAGGGGAAAGGATCATGGGATACGGGCAGTCAATTGGCGAAAATCCCCGAGGTATTGGAAGTACACCATGTCGCCGGTGAGGATTGCCTCCTCGTAAAGGTTCGAACTAAGGATACGGCTCACCTCGAGAAATTGCTTACCAAGGATTTTGCAGCTATAAAATCTGTTATCTCCACCCGTACGACTATTGCGCTTTCCACCATCAAAGAATCGATAAGCATACCGTTAACCGGGAAAGAGAATTAAGTGGTCGCGGCGGTGAAAAGAAAATTGGGCATGCCGGGAGTCAAACTCGTCCTGGCTTTCAGTGCCGTTTACGTTATCTGGGGATCGACATACCTTGCGATACGGTTCGCCATCGAGACGATTCCCACTTTCATGATGGCGGGCGCACGTTTTTTGACAGCCGGGTTAATGGTATATGGTTATCTGAGGTTGAGGGGCAGGTCTAAGCCTACTTTTATGGAATGGCGGACGGAAGCGTTAGTGGGGCTTATGTTGCTGGCTATTGCGAACGGCAGTGTCGTTATGGCGGAGCACACCGTTCCCTCCGGGCTTGCCGCGCTGATGGTTGCGACCGTCTCACTCTGGATGGTCTTACTGAATTGGCTCTGGAAAGGAGCATCGAGACCTAAAGCCGGCGTGTTTTCAGGGATATTGATCGGATTCATAGGTTTGGCGATACTTGTAGGACCCGGGAGCCTGTCTGAAGGATTGAACGTAGACCCGTTCGGCGCTTTTTTGCTCCTGCTGGCTTCTTTCACATGGGCGGCGGGTTCGGTTTATTCCAAAGGCGCAAACCATCCTAAATCGCTGATGTTGTCGGCGGCTATGCAGATGATAATGGGCGGTATTTTCTTGCTGATTCTCAGCCTGATAAACGGTGAGTTTACATCATTGGACATAAGCAGCATGTCGTTAAAATCGTTTTGGTCGCTCGGATATTTGATAGTTTTCGGTTCGCTGATCGGATACAGTTCTTACGTATATATCCTGCGCCACTCGACTCCCGACCACGTCTCGACTTACGCATATGTGAATCCTGTCATCGCAGTATTTTTAGGCTGGCTGTTTGCCGATGAAATCGTCGATCTGAGGATAATTGCCGCCGCTTTTTTGATTATTTTTTCTGTTGTCTTAATCACCAAATTTAGAGAGAAGGTGATATCCGGGCAGGAAGAAAGTACGCAAGTGAAACCCGAGCTGCTCGATGTTCTCCCGGACTCAAAATCATAATTCCTGCGCGTTTTCAATTCTGCTGTCAATCCAAAAACCGGGTATATTCGTAACCGACTGGAGGTAATCAGATGATCATGAGAATTTGGAAAAGGAGTCCTCGAACCTCCTCCCTTGAGGGAGCCTTTAGTCCCGCTAACAGCGGGGGTGTCATCCCGATTTATCGGGAGAGGGTGTGATTCTGATGTTCTCTCCAAAATTATCGTAACCGATCTATCACACACCCCGCCTGCCACGCAATCCGTAGGGGACGCAGATCTGCGTCCCCTACCTCAACAACACCATCTTCCTCGTCCGGACGAAATCTCCTGCCTGCCAGACTGAAGTCAGGCGGGCAGCGAAGAGCCGAAGACAGGCGAAGCCAATCTCGCGCAAATACTTGGCAATTATTGTGAACAAGTAGGATGCTCAATAGTATGTCTCCCTCCGGTTGAGATTCTTCATCCGTCAGCCGACGGATTCAGAATGACAGTTTCATGGCGATCAGGGTAAACCCTGACTCGCAGGGTGCTGTCATTACGAGGAGTCCCGTCCCGAAGTTTCGGGATCGGGACGACGAAGTAATCTCGGATTTAATTCGAATACATAAAAGGACAAAAGATGCGGGGAATTTGTTGACAACAGGAACAATATACATTAAGAGTTCTCTGGTTTAATACTTACTTTGCTATCAAGACCGGACAATTTCCGTCTTGAACGACCTTGACCGCTTTTGTAGCTTTAAAAAACTTGCTCAGCTGAGAACTTTTACTCGATCCCATTACCACGATATTATCGTCTCCCGCCTCTTTGATTATAGTTTCGACAATATCTCCTATCAAAACTTTTTTCAGATACGGAATATTAGCTTTTTTTAATACTTTTTCCGCTTTTTTCAGATGTGCTTCCCCCGATTCTATATCGGATTCTTTTTCGACAACCGTGAGTAATGTCGCTTCCGCTTTTAGAAATGCGGCTGTTCGGACTCCGAGCAGAAGCGCTTTTCTCGACAACTCGGTGTCGTCTATAGCAAAGAGAAACTTATAGGTAATGTCTCGAATATTCTTGGTAATAAACAACGAACAATTCACAAAATGGATGAGCCTGTGAGCAAGCCTTCTTTCTTTGCTTGCCCCGATTATCGCCACGTCATAGCCTCCTACGTCCACCTCATCGATAACTTGATCGATGATCTCTCCCTCTCTCAGCCGCAGCCGGATATTCTGGCCATGCTTTCCTATGGCGTGCAACTCATATGCCCCGTTGATGTCAGGCTTAAGAGCGTGTTTTTCAACTATCTCTCCAGCTTCGTTTACCTGAAGCAGATCCATATCGCTTAGTACGAGTTCGGCGTATTCGAGAACTTTAACTCCGGGATGTTCGATTTCCCACTCGGACAATTTCATCCTGCTCATGTTCATGGTACTTGTCATTGCGCTTGCTTGTTTTTTGCCGACATACAATATGGACAGGTCAGCATCAAATGCTGCGGCTACCCTGCCACCTGTGACGATCGTTCCCCTCGACATCTCTCCCCCGCCTATGCACAGTAAAATCTTTATATTAATCTCCCGATTACAAGTTTTCTGCTATGAGAACAGACTCCAGTACGTTGCCGAAAA
>JADFGO010000101.1 GCA_022567655.1 Candidatus Neomarinimicrobiota bacterium | reverse complement strand
ATAGTGTTCTCCACCGGTTGAAAATCTCCGCCGTTTACCGAACGGTAAACCGTATAGTATTTAGCTTCCTCATTCACTATCTCGGTCCAGGTGAGTTCATTTCCTGCCGAAACCAGCATTCCGCTGAGATTCGGCGCGTCCGGGATAAGGTTGTCAACCGAATATCCTTCTCCGTGGAAACCCGTGAGGAACTCCTCGCCGAACTCGGTGTGGGCCCTGACCATGAACGTCGACCACCATATCTCCGTAGGAGAAATGCTGTCCCCGAGAGTCGGAGCTACGTAGGAATATTCGGGAAAACCTACATCAGGTATTTCGTCGATGTAGTCCCATAGCTCCTGGGATATCAGTATTTGAGTCTCACTCGGCGCAGCTGCCGGCGGAACCTCTCCCATGTCGATTACCAGTCTCCACAATGTATAAAATTCAACATCAGTGAAGTCGAGAGATGCCGCATTCCATATAACCCGGACCTGTCTACCCTGGTCGTTAGGAATGTCAATGACCGCCATAACGTCGGGCAAGCTGAATCCGGCTCCCTGCTCCAGAAAGAAATCCACAGCGACAGTGTTGTTGTTAACGGTAACCGGACTGACGAAATCGGGCATAAACCCTTCCGCAAAGGCAAACACGGTATACGTTCCGTTGAGAACCGGAAGGAGGTAACTCCCACCCGGACCAGTCCCCGTGCAGTTAAAATCGCCGTCTGTACTATCATCGCTCGCACAGACTCCAGCGAACTCAATCGGATCTCCTGTATCCTTGTCAAACACGGTACCTTCGATATATCCCTCTGCCGAGGAGACATAAATATCTATGTTCGCAGCTCCGGTTTGTACTTCCTCAAAATCCGTAACCACGAATTGATCCATTGAAAGGTGGCACGCTGATACACAATAACCGTTGTTCGGGGAATCCGCAGCGGACGAGACATCTACTGAATAATCCCCGGCCGTTACGTTCATAGCGCTCGTCGTTTTGGAAAAGCCGAGGTCAGAGGTTGCTCTTACAACGATTCCACTCGTCGCAACATCGTCCAGGTAAGTGACTCCGGTGATGGTACCATCAACGGCATGAGCAACCATGTCAATAGAGGTCATGCCTCCGGGCGGGAGGAAAATATGCTCCGTAAACGGGACAAGGTAATTCCCGAGTAGGTCATCCTCATCGGGAAATACAAACCAGTCTCCTCCCACTACGTTAAAGCTGACACTGCCCGATGCGTCCGTCGTTTCCTCGACTCCTATGTCAAAATTATCAGAAAACGCGAAGATGCGAATATTCGGGATAGCCGTCTCTAACCCGTCCTTAAGAGTTACATCTATCGTAGCATCGCCTGTAATGAAATTGAAGTCAACTCCAACCTCATCCCCGGTGACAAATAGGATTGTGAAAGATGGGCTAGGGAACAGACCGCCCGTTACTCCAAAAGCGTCGAACGCCCCAACTAACCAGTAACCAGCCTGGTCAGTGGGAAGATGCAGCGTGTAATTACCGGAAGCATCAGTAGTCGCAAGAGCCGCGTTTTGGCTGCTCTGACCGAAGTCGAAGCAGAATTCATCGAGGCAAGATTCCGCAAACATTATCACGTCCTCATGTGGGCCTCCCACCGTTCCGGAGACGGAAAAACCGGTTGGCACCGAATTTATCCAGAGGGCTGCCGTGTCCGCCGCAGTTCCGTCATCGGCTCTGAACAAAAAACCGTTGTCAGCCAATAGCAGGAAATCATCGTCTTCAAAACCTGATGGATTGAGAGTGATCCTAATGATACCAACTGTGAGGTCCTCGTCCTCAAACCCGTTATCCACGATGAAGTTGTCGTCTTCACCTTCGAACATGTCAAAATCGCCCGCATCGATTTCCTGGTCGCCGTTTGCATCCCAATAAACATTCACGAACGCCGTATCTCCAGCCAGTGAGATAGTTACGACAACCGGATCTCCCACGTTGATGGTGGCAGGATTCGTGCCGTTAAGGAGAATGGTTGTCGTCCCCGCGGCGTAAGCTCCGCCAAGTCCTGTAGACTTTTTGCTCATGGAAAGCTCGGAGACCTTACGCGAGTTTCTGAATGCTTTAAGAATCTTCCACCGGGAGTCCCGGAGCTCATTTATCCTGGCTTGCTCACTAAACCTCTTGTGAAGCACCTTAAGCTCGGGAGACCATTGAACGGCATCGATTCCCGCTTGCACGGCAACTGAGCCGGCATACTCTTTTGTTTCCCAGCCATTGCTTTTGTAAAGCTTCAGCCATTCCAGACCGTCAAACCCGGTTTCGGCATCGACTACCTTAACGCCTTTTCCATCGAGCCGGGAAGTCGCTTTTTTATCTCCGGCTAAAGTGAGGTCAACGTTTGTAAATAAAGCCATCGACAATATCAATATGCCGATTATCCAGGCAATGCCGGCTTTATTTGTAACAAATCCTCTCATTTGTTACTCCTTTTTTTGGTTAAACTGTTATTATCGGTTTTCTCAGTATTGAACATATTCATAATTTCGATTCAGACCTGAATGTTCCAATACGATGTGATGCAAATCTCATCGGTGCGGTATTGATAATTCAGATAATCCGAAAGCGCCTTTTCTCGAACAACAAACCCGCTATTTTCCGGCATAAATTCCCACAATCCTGATCTTCTTTGTAATATCGTCTCACGGCGACCATCTATCGCCGCATCAGTTTCAGTTTTTTAGTACAATTTTCGTGCCAGCTCAACGATGATTACACAAACCTTCTGAACCTGTACCATTAGTCAGAACCCTCATTTGAAATGGATGTATTTTTCGAACAATTCGGCAATAAATTGCCACCCCCTTATCCAGCTCGACTTGAGATTTAAGTCATAATTAAGCAGGTAAAGACATGCAGGAACTCAACCTGAATTGACAATATGTGCAACTATTATGCTTGTTCGGATATGATTCTATCGACTATTGACAGTAGCCATATATGGTGTGTCATTTCGACAACGTTATACTCATCGCTGTCGACCCAGAAGTTAATGTTCCCTAATTTACGGAGCTCATTTTCAGAGCTGAAGCCGCTGAAAGTTATGAGTTTAAGATTCAGTTTCCTGGATAATTCAGCAGCGTTGATAACATTTCGGGATTTACCGCTGCTTGAAATCAGAATCACACTGTCACCCGGATCAGAATATAATTCGATCGACTTTTTAATCCATTCTTCATAGCCGTAATCATTTGCAAAACATGTGATCAGGTCTGATTCGTTAAAATTAATAGATCTGATTCCAGCGCTTTTTGTCAGGTCGACAGAGACGTGACTCGCCATAGCCGCACTCCCCCCGTTACCGGCTATTATTATCTTTTTACCCGCTTTAGAAGTCTCCTGCAAAAGCCGTACGACCTCTTCGAGGTCGGCTGTGCTGACGCTCTCGAGCTTATCGCCGAGCCTCCTAAAATATTTCTCGTAAAATTCCATATTATTCAGAATTCCTGACTGCCTGATTTTGTCATCAACTATTATTTTTAAAGTTATGCCTCACTGTTCTTAGAGTCAAATCCAATAATCCAACACACGATCGATGCCGTTATCTTTTGCTTGACACCCTATTACACTGCTCATATATTTAGCACCGGTTGAGATATGGCAAAAAGAAAATCTGCAAAAAGGAGAACGGCAGGAAGCGAAATCCCCTACGGGAAACGGAATTATCAGATTTTTTTCGCGGGGCTTGCGTTTATAATCATCGGATATATACTGATGTGGAATTCCGAGGTTTACAGCCAGCAAGCATTAACGGTTTCTATTCTGTTCCTGACAGTAGGCTATGTGATTTTGATTCCGCTTGCGATAATTTATATAGGAAATAAAAAGCAGCAAAACGAAACTTCTTAATCTCAGCTAACTGGGGTCGTAGTTCAATTGGTTAGAGCACCGGCCTGTCACGCCGGAAGTTGCGAGTTCGAGTCTCGTCGACCCCGCTGGAAGTTGTCCCGAACGGAGTTCGGGAAGTCTCGTCGACCCCGCTGGAAGTTGTCCCGAACGGAGTTCGGGAAGTCTCGTCGACCCCGCTGGAAGTTGTCCCGAACGGAGTTCGGGAAGTCTCGACAACTTTGTAAGAATCTTGTATAAACTTAAGGAGTTTATCTTATCGAGGTGAATATGTGGTATTTATACATTATTTACTCAAACAAGATTGACCGTTACTATGTTGGTATTACAGAAAATCTAAATTTACGATTAGAAAGGCACAACCTGGGTTGGGGAAGATACACAAAACGTGGTATACCGTGGGTCATGGTACACTCTGAAAAATTTCCTACGAAAGCTAATGCCCTCAAGCGTGAACATGAAATAAAAAAGCATAAAAGCAGAACATATATTGAAAGACTGTCAAATAAATAACGCAGGAAGTTGTCCCGAATAAATTTCGGGAAGTCTCGTCGGCCCCGTAGGAAGTTGTCCAGCGGGCGATTCGTAAATCACCCCTACATTTGATCTGAATATGGAGTGCATCCGGCAGCCAGTCAAAGGCCCGGCTCCTGACGGGCTGCCGGATGCATAATCAACACAGTTGACTCACTCCAAACCGTTTTCGGAAGATGACACCGCCGGACCAATGCCGGGCGGAAACGGCGGGATTTAGGCATAGTCCCGCGGTAAGCGGGGGGTGGTTTTTGTATAAGTGCGGTCAGGGCAAGCCCTGACTCGCACAGAATAATTCCCCTCTAAAAAGAGTAGCGCAGGCGTGATGTGTTTCTTTTCGGAGTGCATCGAGCCGTAGTTCGTCTAAACTCTTGACAAAGAAGCCTCTCCTGTTTAAAATGGATTGTCAGTCAACAAATAACAGATAGCAATAATTTGATTCATCACATTACGAACAACGTTTTTGATACGACTTTCAAAAGTCGAAATATTCAATTGATAGAAATAAAATCCTCAAATAGGAACAGAATATGAGAAATCTTTACAGAATAATCAGATTGATCGTTTTAATAACTCTCTTCATACCGCAATACTCATCGGCGCAGAAAAAAGGACCGCTGAAGGTCGATGCACAGGCAGCCGGACAGAAGTTCCTGCCCGACGTGCTGTTGGTAAAATTCAAAACCTATGCCGAATCCCCGGAGAGTGCCGCATCGGCGAACGCTCTATTGACAATAAACGGCGCTGTAGGTCATGAACGGCTCTTCAAGAGCTTCAAGACGCTGCCGTCGCCGAAAAGCAACGTCCCCGACCTGAGGACGGTGTTCAGGGTATTTCTTGCGCCGGGCAGCAATGTCAAGGCGATCGCGGCGAGACTCTCAGCCGACCCGAGAATAGAATATGCCGAACCCGACTATATCTTTTCCATAGATGGAGATCCCAACGATCCTTTCTATCAATTCCAGTTCCAGTTTCCGCAGGTATCGGCTCCGGACGCATGGGTCATCGCGACGGGTGATCCGACCGTTATTGTCGCTATAATCGACACGGGCGTCGATTGGGATCATCCGGACCTCAAAAACAACATCTGGAACAACGCGGACGAGATCGATGGAAACGGATTAGACGATGACGATAACGGCTACACCGACGACATCCGCGGCTGGGACTTCGTCACGGGTCGAGAGGACGATGCCTGGCCCGGAGAGGACGCCGAAGACCCTGATAACAACCCGATGGACTTTCACGGGCATGGAACGCATGTAGCCGGCATCGCTTCCGCCGCTACAAACAACGCTGTCGGCGTCGCCTCTATATCCTTTGGAATTACGATCATGCCTCTGCGCATCGGCTGGATGACTCCGGACGGAGGGGGACTTGGTTTATCATCATGGATGGCCCTGGCTTATATCTATGCGGCAAATAACGGCGCTCATGTTACAAGTTTAAGTTTCGGAAACAGCAAAACGGTTCTTACCGGCGCGCTATACGCATTCAACAAGGGTGTCGTCATAGTGCATGCAGCCGGCAACGATGACAATGAGATAATTCCCGATGCGCTCGGTACGGTCCCTTGGGCAATCTCTGTCGCTGCACTGACCAACCTCGATAGGAAAGCAGGGTACTCCTCGTACGGCGATTGGGTGACGGTTTCCGCTCCCGGTGGAGATGCTCTGGCTAACGGAAGGGGGATATTGAGCACTATAGTCACGCCATCAGACTTTTATGGCGGTAACAGTTACGTTGAATTTTCGGGCACTTCTATGTCATCTCCGATGGTCGCCGGTCTGGTAGGACTTGTAAAATCGCACTTCCCGGAAATGTCAGCCGCCGAGCTGATGTTCCAGGTCGTCGAGACTGCGGATAACATCGACGTAGTCAATCCTTCCTACATCGGCAAATTAGGCACCGGCAGGATAAACGCCTACCGCGCGCTCACCGAAACGGTCGTCGCGCCTCCCAAGATCCGTCTGAGCAGCGTTACGGTATTCAACATAACAGGCGGGGACGGGGACGGCGTACTTGAAGCCGGAGAGTCCGCCGACATTATGGTGAGTTTCGAAAACAGCTGGGGCGACGCCATAAATCTCAGCGGCACTCTCTCATCGACCGACTGGGCGATTACCATAGATGACAATGCTTCAATTTTTCCCGATATGCCCGGGTTGACTGACCTGAACAATAATGTAACTGACAACTCCGCTGACCTATTCAGCGTAACGGTTAACGCTGACGCCATTCCTCATACGGCTGAATTTTCCCTTGATCTAACTGCGGTTGGTTACACCGAGACGCTTGAATTTCAAATCGGTGTTTTCCAGCCGCTTCTCTTTGTCGACGACGACCATGGAGACAACAACGTAGAGAGTTATTATACGGACACCTTTAATGATTTGAATCTTTCATATATAACGGTTGAAAACTTCTCAAACGGAAATCCACCTGCTAATATGGCTGACTTTCCGCTTGTAATCTGGGGAAGCGAATGGGCATTCCCGAGTCTGGACGCCTCAGACAGAGCGGCAATAGGTACTTATCTCGATGGCGGAGGTAATCTGCTGATAGCCGGTCAGGACATAGGCTGGGACCTGAACGACCCCACAACTGTTTTTGTAAATGAGTTTTTTCTCTCTGGAGGAGCTTCGAAAGACTGGTATGAAAACTATCTCAGGAGCATCTATATCAGCGATGATTCGAACAACGATAATATGGTCGGAGTACCGGGAGATCCTATCGGCGACGGTCTCTCCTTCTCACGTCTCCAACCGGGACTGCTAACTGACGAGCAGTTCCCGAGTGAAATATCAGCCAATACGGGAGCGTCTGAGGTCTTCACTTACACCGGTTCGCCGGGCAACGCGGGCGCCGTGCGATATAAAAACGCGTATGGCGTTGTCAACTTCGCGTTCGGCGGTATCGAATCGATCACAAACAGTGAAATAAGAACCGAGATAGTGCGGAGATCGATTGCATACCTGACAGGACTCGACGTTTCCTTCACGGAGTTGACCGATACAGAACTGATACA
>JADFGO010000100.1 GCA_022567655.1 Candidatus Neomarinimicrobiota bacterium | reverse complement strand
CAAAGAATCTAAAATCGGGGGTTAATGATAGTGTAAGAGTAATAATCCCGGCATCTTACTAACCCCTCGATTGATCGAGGGGATATAGATTCCCCAGCGTATAGCCCAGCCATAAATGGCTGGGCTATCTTATACAACTCATTGATATTTTCCATTCAATTCAGTGATAGTCGCTATCTGCCGGTGCATTTTCGTATGTTTAGAAACAGTTTATTGACAATAATGACCTGATTCGTTAAACTCCCGATGCGAAGAAAGGATAATTTATGTCAGATAAGGTAAAAGCAGTCGGGATGCTCTCCGGCGGACTGGATAGTACGCTCGCCGCACATATCATGAAAAATATGGGGGTTGAGATTCAGGGGGTAAACTTCAGCACCGGATTCTGCATCACGGATCATCACAGAAAATTGAACAAGGATGACGTTCCGGTTAAGAAGATGCAAAACGAAGCGCTGCGTTTGGGTTCGGACCTTGAGATACCCATCGAGATAATAGATATATCAACCGAGTATTGGGATATACTTCTGAACCCTAAATACGGTTACGGCGCTAATATGAACCCATGCGTCGACTGCCGTATCATGATGTTCTCAAAGGCAAAAATTTATATGGAGGAGATAGGCGCTCACTTCGTTTTTTCGGGCGAAGTAATGGGACAGCGTCCGAAATCGCAGAGAAAACCGACTCTGTCGGTTATCGCCGAGCAATCCGGTTTGGAAGGCTACCTCCTCAGACCGCTCTCAGCGAAGCTTCTGCCGGAGACAGTGCCGGAGAAGCTCGGCTGGATCGAGAGGGAAAAGCTTTTCGACATAACGGGGAGGACGAGGAAGCGTCAGATAGAGCTGGCGGAGGAGTTCAACGTCAAATATTATCCCCAACCCGCAGGCGGATGCTGTACACTCACAGACGAAGCTTATTCGGATAAACTCAAGGACATGCTCAGGGATAACAACAAACAGCCGTTAACGCCTGAAGACGTTATCCTTCTCAAGGTCGGAAGGCACTTCAGACCCGCCGAGGGAGTCAAGGCGATTGTTGCGCGGGACGAACAGGAGGGCAGGTTCCTTTCGGGATTCAAATACGGACGCACACTTCTCGAGACCGAGAACTTCGGAGGTCCGGTTACGCTTGTTTCCGGCGATGTCTCCGACCGGCTTCTAACCGATATTGCGCGGTTGACTGCAAGATACGGGCAGGGCAGGAGCGCTGATAGAGTGACTATCAAAATGACTTCTAACGGAGATTCTTCGAACATTGAAGTCGAACCGTTCGCAATAGACGAACCGAAGCTGGAAGAGTGGCGGGTATAAGCATCAAAGCGTATTTGATAACGATTGCTGCCGGAATGTTATTTTTGAGTAGCTGCGCAAAAAAGGACAGTGATGAATTGAGTGTATTTGACGATTACAGCGAACAACGAACTTCTAAAGATCAGTTCTTTAAAAACGATCCGAACAGTCCGCTGTTGGAAAAGGATCGAACGGGATTTATCAGTCTTAAATATTATGATCCTGATTCGGATTACAAATTCACCGGTCAGATTCAAAAGTACGAAGAGCAGGAGATCGTCGAGATGCTCACCTCAACAAGTGAATTGCAAAAATTTTACAAATACGGATATTTCACGTTCAATATTGATGAAAACGAATACAGTTTACAGCTGTATAAAGCGGTTGACGCTTCCGGGCATGACCCTTACTATTTTATCCCGTTTAAAGATCTCACGAACGGATCCGGGACGTACCCGGCGGGGAGATACCTGGACATTCCGGTAACGGAAAATGACATCATCACGGTTGATTTCAACGTAGCCTATAATCCCTATTGTGCTTACAGCCCGTATTATTCATGCCCACTGCCGCCTATGGAGAATCATCTGAAGGTTCGCATCAGTACGGGGGAGAAGGATTACAAGGCAGGCGTTTAAAGGGGTTCTGACTCCCGGAACCTGATCAGTATCAGAATTCGGCTCCTAATTCAGGAGCGACCTGAGTTTCTTGAGATTTACGATATCGAGCTCTTTGCCGTCGTCACCCTTCGGCGTTTCCATTACCTTCGGAATATCCTTCAGCCGCTCGTCGTTCATGATAAATTTAAACCCATCGAGTCCGATGTAGCCCTCCCCGATCCCCTCGTGGCGATCCTTCTTTTTCTCAAATTCAAACTTTGAATCGTTCAAATGAACGCAGGCGAGCCTGTCCAACCCGATGACGGAATCGAATTTTTCAATCGTAACATTGTAAGTCTCTTCCGTCCGGATGTCGTATCCTGCCGAGAATACATGACAGGTATCCAGGCAAACGACTAACCTGTCAGGCTGTTTGGTAAGCTCGATCATTCGAGCGATCTGCTCAAACGTGTATCCAAGATTCGTGCCTTGCCCCGCCGTGGTTTCAAGCGCGACCTTAGCCGTTGTCCCGTCGAAGTTTTCGTGCAGCCAATCGAGGCTTGCGGCGATTCCTTTTATCCCTGTTTCTTCTCCGGAACCGACGTGCGAGCCGGGATGAGTTACAAGAGCCGGAATACTCAAAAGTTCGCATCTTTCCATCTCGATCAGAAACGCCTTACGGGACTTTTCTAAAAGGTCTTTGACGGGACTGCAAAGGTTGATGAGATAACTGTCATGGGCAACAACCGACCGAATTCCCGTCTTCGACAACTCTTCGTTGTAGGTGGAAACATCCTCTTCGCTAAGCGGTTTGGCGTCCCAACGGTTTGCGTTTTTGGTAAAAATCTGGATTGCGGTGCAGCCGAGTTCTTCGCCGCGGGCGGGAGCAGTATATACTCCTCCCGAAATCGACATATGCGCTCCTAATAATGGTTTATCTGGCATCGTTAATCCTTTTTTTAATTCCGGCTGTGGATTTCTTTGATAATTTCGGTGACCAGCTTAGAGAATTTCTCCGACACGGCTTCAGCCATATCCGTTACTTCTTCATGGGTTAGAGGAACTTTACTCAGTCCGGCAGCATAATTCGTTAAAACAGACAATCCGAGAACTTTTATTCCGAGGTAATGCGCTACCGTTACCTCAGGCAGAGTGCTCATGGAAGCGGAATCACTTCCCATTTTTCTTTGGAAGTCGACTTCCGCAGGAGTTTCGTAGGAGGGTCCGAGATTTGCCGAGAGGACGCCTGTCTCCAAACGGATACCTGTGCGTTCCGATACTTCTTTCGCTAACCGTATAAATTCTTTTTCGTAGGGCGAATTTACTTCCTTGCCGTTCCGCTCCCAGGGTTCAAGAGGCTCGCGGAAAAGATAATTGAGATGATCTTCTATCAACATAAAACTTCCCGGTTCATATTCCGGATTAGAGGCGCCGGAAGAATTCGTTACGATCAGAGATTTAATTCCCAAAGCGCCGAGCAGTCTGGCGGGGTAAGTCACCTGCCACTGTTCGTAACCCTCATAGCTGTGCACGCGCCCCTGCAAGGCGAGGATTTCAATCCCTTCGAGAATGCCGTAAACTAATCTTCCCTTGTGACCGGGGACCGTAGAGGCGGGGTAATGAGGTATTTCGGTAGTGTCGATAGAATGTTTCAAGTCTATGTTATCTGCGAAAGGACCCAAACCCGAACCGAGTATAATCCCGATCTCGGGATCTGTTTCGCCAAATCGTTCAGTTATAAACGACTCTGATTCCGATAGATATTTATTTAAAGTCGCCTGGTTCAATATCAGATATCCGATGGTAGCCGGGTTAGGAAACCCATCTCTGTAGGTCGTCAAAACGTTTAGGACATACCATTGCCATAAATTAAGATACACTTTTCTGTAATTCCATCTGTTTTTTGTTGATTGATCTTCTGCTTAAGGATTATATTTGATTCTGAAATGATAAAAAAGGTTAGATCAGATATTCCCGCCTACATCCTCGCGGGGGGTGACAGCATCCGCTTTGGTGAAAACAAGGCGCTGTATATCTACAGGGGAACGCCGCTGATAAAGCATTTAATCAACAGTGTTGAACCGTTGGTGTCGTCATTAAATATCATATCCAAGTCAAAAAGTGATTTTTCTGACTTGAATATCCCTGTTTTGGAGGATAGTCTGAATATACAAACTCCGCTTGCGGGCATATTACGAGGTTTGGAAGATGCGGACGGTTGGGGCCTGTTTTTAGCGTGTGACATGCCGTTTTTAAACAGAGATATAATAAAATCTTTATTGGATACGATAGATAACACATCGGAAGATGATATTTCGGCAATAGTAGCGTCATCCCCCCGGGGTGGACTCCAACCTATGGTGGCGTGCTATCACAGTTCCGGAATTCCAGCACTAAAACTGTCAATTGAGAATAATAATTCGGTAAAAGGCTGGTTGGAGGTCAGTCGAATCAAAACAGTTTCATTCGATGATGAAAAACCGTTCAGGAACGTAAACAGAAAATCGGAATTGGAAGACTCAACCGATCAGGAAATCGAATCAAAAGCACACCGTAAATTTTAAGTATAAATTCTGACGGAGGTTCTTTTAAAAGAGGGGGTTTTCGACTGCGGGTCGATCTCGCCTGTGACGACTTGATTTGCTTCCGGGTAGTACATTGCGACGTTACCCTCCCTTATCGGACCTTCCACTAATTCAACGCTCATTTTTCCAATATCGCTTTCAACCCAGACATGCGCGCCGGCTGATAAACCGTTTTGCAGGATGTCATTGTTGTTCATGAATATGACATCCCGGTGCTTCACTCCCCGGAATACGTCTTCTTCTTCGTAAACGATAGTATTGAACTGACCCTCCGAGCGGAATGTCATCAGGTTAAATTTCCCGCTTTCCGGACGGGGATCGTGCGGGACGACAACAGCAAGTTTTGCCTTACCGGTGGGAGTATTAAACAACGGTTTATGCTTGATGCGTCCGGGAATCGTGAACTCGTTTCCAGCCGAAATTTTATCAAGTTTATTCAAGTCCGGTATTGTCCTGGAGATGAAGCTGCGGATATTTTCATGATCTCTGAGAGAATTCCATGGGATCGGATCATTACCGAAAAGCTTTTCACCTGCGTGAGTTATTATCTCCGACTCAGAGAGCAGCTCCCTGTCAGGCGGATTCGCTCTGCCGGACGAAAGCCGGACGTAGCTGAACATGCTTTCCTGAGTCGTACTCTGTTTTTCTTCATCCCTGGCGAGAACAGGAAGAATTAACGAATTTTTACCATGTCCATGAACGTGACCCAAATTTAAGGTTGTGCTCAAGAATGTCGTGAATTCGATTTTTTTGAGTGATTCGGAAGCCCGTTTCTGATTAGGATTTGCGCCGTATAGATTTCCGCCGATTAAAATTGCAAAATCCATCTCTCCTCTGTAAGCGGCTTCCATGCATGCGAACGTGTCTTTCCCCTGATCCGATGGCAGGTCGAAGTTCATTGTTGAAGAGATTGCGTCGGCGATTTCCGGTTTGAGCTTCGGAACGACACCCACGGTTCCTATCCCCTGCACGTTGCTGTGCCCGCGCAGTGGCAGGAGTCCGGCGCCTTCTTTCCCGATCATGCCCCTTATGAGAGCCAGGTTGGTGATAGCGCGTACCGTATCCACTCCGTGCATGTGGTGCGTTACTCCCATCGCCCAGGCAAAGATCGTGTTTTCCGAATTTCCGATCAACTCACAAAATGAATTTAGATCCCTTAACGATATCCCCGATTTTTCTAACAGCGATCCGGCATTGACGGATTCCAGATCCGAACGAAATTCATTTTCATCTTCGCAGTTATTCATTATGAATTTTTTATCTACCATGCCGTTTTGCCATAAATAAACCGCTGCTGCTTTCAAAAACGCTAAATCACCCCCGCAGTGCGGCTGGAGATACAAATCGGCGATTTCGGTTCCGAAAAGCATCGAACGAGCGTCGCTCGGAACCTTGAAACGTTGCAACCCGAGTTCCTTAAACGGGTTTATCACGATGATTTTCCCGCCTCTTCGCTTGAGTTCCATAAGAAGAGTCATAAACCGCGGATGGTTGCTCGATGGATTGGCGCCGATAAGAATTAGAAGGTCCGAACGCCCAACGTCTTCGAGGTCGACCGTGCTCGTGCCGCTGCCGAGGCTCTGGCTGAGTCCGACTCCCGAAGCCTGGTGGCAATAGTAGGAGCAGCTATTAATATTGTTCGTACCCCATTGCCGGGCGATAAGTTGAATTAGAAATCCGGCTTCTATGGATGATCTGCCCGACGTATAAAAAAAGCTTCTGCTAACGTCGGAGGAGCGCCATTTATCTGTCAGAATATTTAGGGCGTCCTCCCAGCTAAACGGTTCAAAGTGAGACTTTCCTTCGCTCAGATATAGCGGGTATGCAAGCCTCCCGAGCGATTCGAGTTCGTGTCCGCTCATTTTTTCGAGATCGTCCAGCGAATTTGTGCTGAAGAAATCTTTATCAATCGCAGGCTGCATATCCTGCGCCTGCGCCTGCATAGATTTCTTGCAAACCTGGAAGGAGTGTCCCGATTCATCTATCATCCCTCCTGAGTGACCACCCATCCCGAGAGCGCACGCTTTGCAGGTGTTCGGATTTCTCAAAGCCCTATAAAGCTTTCTGATTCCGCCCACCTTTTTCGCCATTGAGAAGGTATAGAAGATGCTGTGCCATCCGCCCGCTGATTTAAGTCTGTGTTTCAACATTTAATTATTCGCCGCATAATTGACACAAACCTCGATGATATTATTGAAAGTCGATTGATCATTCATCAAATTTTTAGGTAATACTACATAATCCTTTTTTATCGGCGCCTTGGGAAAGTATCGGAGCTTTTTAGCACCTTCTTCTTTTATCAACGATTCTCTAAGCTGCTCGGGCAGCTTCAACGCAAGCCCGACAGGCGTAAGGGTCATGCATATTTTTCCGTTCGCGAAGAGCGCAGCGCCGCTGAAAAAATGTTTATACTCGAAGCTGATTCGGTTGAATTTTCCCGTAATAAGCGGGCTCAGCAGTTCAATCATGCGATCTAAATACTTTTTTGCCATTAGTATAAATGTTAATGCAACGGTTTTCAGGTAACTAATTTAGTCCATTGTGGACTCGACAATATCTCGAAATTTAATAAACGGTGTTGGGAATAGCAATTCTCTACCGGTCAGCCGGACTGAGCCGAACAGACTCCTATTTCGGGTTCTGAGTTTCGCCGTATTCAATATGTGATCGGGCGCACATACGATTTCAGTGAAAGCTTTATGTGACGCAGCTCACAGGCGTGCGACGCGTCATTTTTTATACTATGATATTGAATTATTATGGGAGAATGCAGCTTTGACAAAAAACGGAATATGGGAATGATAGATAAGATGAAGAAAAACAATTACATAGTAATACATTCCAAAAGAGCGCTTTGGGTTGAGATTATGTTGATAAAATCTGTGGAGGCGACTTAACGATGAGTCCAGGATTCAGGGCAGCTTTCATGGATCGGGCGATCCTGCGTAAATCATGTGTGACAGAGCTCATGGGCGTGCAGTAGGTCATTTGTTATACTATCAGATTGAATTATGATGGGAGAATGCAGCTTCGACAAAAAACGGAATATGGAAATGA
>JADFGO010000099.1 GCA_022567655.1 Candidatus Neomarinimicrobiota bacterium | reverse complement strand
TGTAATTGTTTTTAAAAAAGAAACAGTAAAAAATACTTGATTCCCCGAATTCCTTTTCTTATAATATAAAGTGTTACTTGAATAGCAACTGTTCAATTATAAGGAATCGATGAGTCAACCGCAGATAAAAAAACTCTATTACTCAATTGGGGAAGTCGCTGATTTAACGGCACTTAAGCCTTATGTCCTAAGGTATTGGGAGACAGAGTTCTCTGCTTTAAAGCCTACCAAAAACAGGGCTGGCAATAGAATTTACAAAGATAAGGACATCAAGATAATATTTCACATTAAGTATCTGCTGTACGATCAAAAATATACTATTGAAGGAGCGCGCAACCAACTCAAAGCGTTGAATTTTGAGGAGATGGGGGAAATAGGCTCTCCGAAATTGAAGTTGAGTAAAGCAGCCCCCGCAAAAGAAAACGATGAGGATACTCTAATAAATGCGTTATCTACGATAAGAAAAGGCTTATCGGATATGAAAAAAATACTGCAAAAATAGACTTCATTGCACATGCATACACATCCCACTGTATGCAGAAATAAAGCGCCTGACACTAAATCCCACCGCAGGCGCTTTTTTTGGATCGTTAATTTCATTACCGGAACGTGTCAAATCGCCACTAACAAAATATTTTGATACTGTTTTTAAACGTGTTATATTCTCAAGCGTTGTTGATAGTAAAATGAAACGGAAGATAAATGCAGGAAACAGAAATACAGAAGCTCATAGAAGATAAACTTCCCGATTCTCAGGTAGCGGTCGTAGACACAAGAGGGAGCGGAGACCATTTCGAAATTATGGTCGTCTCAAATGATTTCGAGGACGTTCCTCTCATCGACCGGCACCGGATGATTCACAGTGCGTTAGGAGAAAATCTCGGCGGTGAGATACACGCCGTGGAGATTAAGGCGTATACTCCGGAACAGTGGAAAAGTCTTTCTTAGGGCGGAAAGGAGAATATCTCGATGTCAGATGATATGCTTGAGAAAATCAAATCCGACATAGAAAATAATAAAGTTATGCTGTTCATGAAAGGAACACCCGAAATGCCGCAGTGCGGATTCTCGTTCAAGGCTGCGGAGGTTCTTAAATCATTGAATGTCAAATTCAACAGCATGGATATACTGCCGGATCCGAATATTCGTGAGGTGCTTTCAGCCTATTCCGACTGGCCCACAATTCCGCAACTTTTTGTGGATGGAAAGATCGTCGGCGGTTCGGATATCATGATGGATATGTATGAGAGCGGAGAGCTTCAGGAATTGCTTGGAAGCGTCGGGGCTTACGATGATGAAAAGGAAGAGTCATAAACTCTGAGAATAGTTTAGAAAAAGCAACGTTTGGGGCAGGCTGCTTTTGGGGAGTGGAAGCAGCCTTCCTCGAAATAGAAAACATCGCCAACGTCAGTTCCGGTTACAGCGGAGGGAATACGGAAAATCCCACGTACGAAGAGGTATGCTCCGGTGAGACCGGACATGCTGAAGTCGTCGAGGTCGAATACGATCCCGAAAAGGTCTCTTACGAAGAACTGCTTGACGTCTTTTGGAAATGTCATGACCCGACTACTCTCAACCGGCAGGGACCCGACGTCGGCGAGCAATACCGCTCGGCGATATTTTTCCACACTCCCGAACAGGAAGAGGAAGCAAATTCTTCGATGCGGCGGGCTGCGGATAACGGATTATTTAATAATCCAATAGTAACTAAGATAACTCCGGCAAAACAATTCTACAGCGCTGAGGAATATCATCAGCGCTATTACGAGAAGCACGGAATCGATTACTGCCCGGTCTGATTTAATTATATAGCGGTCAGGATAAATCCCGACTCGCACAGTTTTTATTTGAGAACTACCCCTTCTTTTCCCTCTTTCCCGCCTGGCAGTAGTCGGACAGGGCGTAAGGAGGGAAATAATCGTCATTACCGGGAGTTCGTCAACCGTAGGATTCCTCTTAATAACGGATATTCTCTCCCCTCGAGGGGAGTATCCGCCGGCTGGCGGAGGAGGGGTGTTATCGCTTGGTCATCACTAAATCACACCCTCCGTCCCGAAGCTTCGGGACACCTCCCTCAAGTGAGGAGGAAAATCGTCATCGGTAACAGATTGGAAGTTCGGAAAGATTATTAAATGAGAAACTTGTTTCTTTTTCTGTCGGAGCGGCGAGATTTCCTGCCTGACCGACTACGTCTGTCAGTCGGGCTGGGAACCCGCGACCCCCTCTTATCGTCGGAGCGGCGAGATTTGAACTCGCGACCCCTTGACCCCCAGTCAAGTGCGCTACCGGGCTACGCCACGCTCCGTATCAGATAATTTAACAGAACTCCAGCGAAATTCAATAACGAATCATCAAATATCATATACAAGTATTCGCTGATTCGATTACCAGGTTATCATCATATTTTGAGTGGTATAGTGCAATATTAAAAGCGGCAGCGCGATCGACGTGATGATAATCAGGCCTACTTTTCTAACCCTTCGTTTTTCAGACTGAGTAATGACGTGAGCCGAGATCGAGGGAAGCGCAAGGTTGAACCAGAGCGCCATCACTGTCGACAGTATCAGCCAGGCATTGTTAGATTCGATCAAAGAAAAATAAATCGTCAGAATTAAAAACATGGAATTCAACGGAACGCCAATCGTTAGAAAAGCAAATCTATACTTCTTATCCGGCACATCCAATCCGGACCACGCTTCTTCAAGCAGGCGGGTCAATGAGTATGAACCGGTATAAAAAAAGGCAAGAGTGCCGAAAAGTGATGTCAGCATAGTTAAAGGCAGCGATGCGTTTCCTGTGGATACCAGGAATGAAATATAATCGTTGTCTGTCATCCAGAAAATCAGCGCCGCGGGAAGTGTTGCGGTCAGGAAGCACACTGTTGAGATTGTGACCAGCATGAATCGAATAGACGGTCTTTTTATTCTTCTGGTGATCAATTTGAAGATAACGATACCGCTGAGGAATACGGCGACGTTTCCGCTCAGGTAAAATGCGGCGTAAGCCCATGCGCTTGAATCCGGGGGAATAGTGACACTTACGGATGTAAGTCCGAAACCGTGCCATTCTATCCCGAATAAAGAACTGATGAGGCCGTGTCCGATGATCTCGTGAAAAAATTGGATCGCAACATAGGAGATGTATGCGGAAGGGATCATAATAGCCCAGATCAATCCGTGTAATCTGAGTTTACGTATTACCGGTTCAAGTGAAGAAATGTTCATTAAAATCCCAATTTAAGAGATAAAGTGAAAAACGCAATTATTTAACTCGATTGATCGTTTGATATAGATGCTATTAGAGCGTTAGCGTGAAACTAAAATCACTTGCAGATTGAAGACATTCTCTCTATTTTTCCATTCGATTTTTTAAACTGTATAACTAAACAGGAAAATAATATGAAGCTTCAAAACGTATATATTTGGATAGTGATTTTGTCGATTTCTTTCCTCGGCTGTGCACAAAAAACAACGGTTGATGATCTCGCTGACGAAGCCATTTCACCTGACAACCTGATCGCCCGAGCGCTTAATTCGATCACCGGCGAGAATATTAAAGGACATATAAAAATATTATCTGACGACGCGATGGAGGGAAGGGCGCCCGGGAGCAAGGGGGTAGAGATGGCTGCGGACTACATTGCGTCGCAATTCACAGCTATAGGACTTGAACCGGTCGTAGAAGGATCGTATTTCCAGCCGTTTCCGATGGTCGGTGTAAAATTACATGGTGACATGTCGATAGAATTCGAGAAGAACGGGAAAATATTGAATTTCAAATATTTTGACGAATCCATGAAAGAGACGGGATTGCAGGTTCCGTTAGCCGAAGTGAATGCGGAAGTAGTGTATGTCGGGTATGGAATTCAGGCGCCTGAAAACGACTGGGACGACTACAAAGGAATGGACGTTAGCGGGAAGGTGCTTCTCATGCTCGTGAACGATCCGCCGTCCGAAGACCCGGGGATGTTCGGAGGGAAAGCGCTTACTTATTACGGAAGATGGACCTATAAATATGAGAAAGCGGCGGAACTGGGTGCTGTTGGAGCGATCCTGATTCACACGGATCAATCAGCCGGATACGGCTGGAAAGTCATTCAGGGTTCATGGAGCGGAGAGCAGTTTGCTCTCGGTTTAAATGACAATTCCCCTCCGCAGCTTGCGCTGAGGTCATGGGTGTCGGAATCCTCGGCGGAAAAGTTGCTTTCCTTCGCCGGTTACGACTTACATGAGTTTCAAGAGGCTGCCGCGAAAAAAGACTTCTCTCCCGTGGAATTGGGAATCAAAGTCAATACAAAAATCGAGAGCAATATCAGGATTATAGAAACAAAGAACGTAATCGGAATTATACGCGGCTCCGATCCGTTGCTTTCAAATGAGATGGTTATCTGGTCGGGTCATTACGATCATCTTGGCATCGGCGCTCCCAACAGCGAAGGGGACAAGATATATAACGGTGCATGGGACAACGCTTCGGGTGTTGCGGCAATATTGGAGATGGCGAAAGCGGCTGTCGGTCTCAAACCGATACTGAAGCGATCAATTCTCGTTATGGCGCTTACAGCAGAGGAATCCGGATTGCTCGGCTCTAAATATTATTCGGAAAATCCCGTTTTCCATCTGGCGACAGCAAAGGCGCTCTTTAATATCGATGCGATAAATTTATGGGGTGAAACGTCGGATATGATACCGCTCGGATTTAAGCGGTCCACAATTGAAGATTTTATTCAACCGATTGCCGAAAAAAACGGTCTTGAACTTAAACCGGATCAATCGCCGGAACAGGGATTCTTTTTCAGATCGGACCACTTTCCATTTGCAAAAGCGGGAGTTCCAGCCGTGTCTGTGGATGCCGGAAATGAGTATATCGGACACGACGAGGAGTGGAAGGAAAACACCGTCGATGCCTGGATAGACGCAAACTACCACCAACCCTCCGATGAATATTCCGATTCGTGGGACCTGTCCGGATCAGCGCAGTTAGCAAAATTCGTCCTTGAATCCACTATAGCGATAGCCAATTCAGCCGAAACCCCTGTGTGGCACGAGGGACAGGAATTTAAGGCAGCGAGGCTGAAATCGCTTAAAGACTATTCGAAATAGGACGAATATAGAGGTCGTCCTCTTTGAATATTTTTGCTCTGATACCGGCATACAATGCCGATAAGCATATCGCAAGAGTCATACATGGATGCATCGAGCATCTTCCAAGGGAAAACGTGATCGTAGTTGACGACGGCTCCACCGATAGAACACGAAGTTTGGTCGAGCAGTCGGGGGCGACGGTGATAGTTCATGATAATAACAGGGGGAAAGGCGCGGCGCTGAGGAGCGGCTTCAGCGTTGCTCTGAAGTATAAGTGCGATATGGTAATCACGCTTGATGCCGATATGCAGCACGATCCGAAATATCTTCCTGAATTTATCGAAGCGGCGGAAGAGCATCATGATTGGGACATAATAATCGGAACGAGGCGAAGATCCGGTTCCGAGATGCCGTGGGACCGGCGACTGTCGAACAAGTGGACTTCCATTTTACTCTCGATAAGAACAGGACAAAAAATATCCGATAGTCAGAGCGGATACAGGCTGATTCGCCGAAACGTTCTGGAAAATGTGGTAACAAAAGAAACAGGTTTTATTGCCGAATCGGAGCTGCTGATTAGAAGCTCGATGAGGGGAAATAAGATAGGGAGCATAGATATTCCCACTATTTACTCGGATGAGGGGAGTCATATCAACAAATTCAGGGATAGTTTCAAATTTATATCGCTCTATTTCAGGAGTTTTTTCTGGTAGTGGAAAATCAACAAAATCAGGCTGTTAAAGAGTCAAAGTTTAATCCTATCAGATGGCTCAGGACTCTATACGATTGGGTGCTTCACTGGGCGGAAACGCCGTATGGCGTGCCTGCGCTATTCGTATTGTCGTTTTCCGAGGCGTCGTTTTTCCCCATACCTCCGGACGTTTTACTCATCGCTTTGGCTGTAGCGATACCTAAAAAAGCCTTCCGTTTCGCTCTTTACTGCACAATCGCCTCCGTCTCGGGTGCGATGCTTGGTTATCTCATCGGATTCTATTTTTACGATGCGGCAGGAAGCAGGATAATAGAATTTTACGGCATCAAGGAACAGTTCGACTATGTTGCCCTGAAATACAACGAAAACGCATTTTCTACGATCGCCATTGCAGGCTTCACACCGATACCGTTCAAGGTATTTACCATCGCCGCCGGAGTTTTTCACGTAAATATCAGCGAGCTGTTTTTTGCTTCCCTGCTTTCGAGGGGAGCGCGCTTTTTCCTGTTATCGGGGCTTATCTACCGGTTTGGGCCGTCGATCAAACTCTTTATCGACAGATACTTCAACAAGCTGGCTGTTACGTTCGTATTCCTGCTGTTTCTTGGTTTTTTCGCCGTAAGGTATCTGTTTTAACTGCTTTTTTCACTTGCTACGCTTTTAAAATGCTCTTAAATTCGGTTACTTTTTAAAGCGGGGTGTAGCGCAGCCCGGCAGCGCGCTTGCTTCGGGAGCAAGAGGTCGCGAGTTCAAATCTCGCCACCCCGACTATCCGATAGGAACGATATCGGATTATTATACATAACTATCATTCATCAAAAATAAAGGTCTGACTATATGGATAATGAATTAGTAGTAACCGGAATATGCGGAAGTCTCCGCGACGGCAGCTATACAAGAATAGCTCTCACAATTGCCCTTCAAGGCGCCGAAGAAGCTGGGGCAAAGACGAAACTTATCGATCTGCGGAACTACGATCTCGCGTTTTGCGACGGAAGGTTTAACAATGAGACCTATCCCGAGGACGTTTCCAAACTCAAAGAGGAAGTCGGAGAATCTCATGGGATTATTCTGGGTACACCCGAATATCACTCCGGTTACAGCGGAGTATTGAAAAACGCACTCGACTTGATGGGTTTCGATGAATTCGGAGGAAAAATGGTCGGACTGTTGGGAGTTGCGGGCGGCTCAATGGGCGCGACGAACGCTCTTAACGGACTGCGAACAATAGGCAGGTCATTGCACGCCTGGGTAATTCCTGATCAAGTTTCTATACCTCAAGCGGGAACTATTTTCGATGAATCGGGTAATATAAAAGACGATAAATTGAACGAAAGGATAAAGAACTTGGGAAACCAGGTAACTAAATTTGCGCTGCTTCACAATTTCGGTAAATCAAAAGAATTTCTCCAGGAGTGGGAAGGCGCTCCTGTCAACCCGGGAGGAGCAATTAAGAAAAAAGAATAAATGATTCAGTATACGATTTTATCACTTGACAATTAACTGCCGGTAGATAACTTGTAACCCAATAATTGTTGATATATCTCTTATATCAAGCAATACAATGTTTTAACATTTGGGAGAATAATTGAAAATTTACGTCGGGAATCTTTCCTATGTTGTCACCGAAGACGATATCGAACATCTCTTTACGGCTTATGGTAAAGTGGACAGCGTATCGATTGTGCCGGATAGAATGAGCGGATTACCGAGCGGCTTCGTGGATATGCCGGACGAAACCGAAGCGAGAACCGCCATCAGGAATAT
>JADFGO010000098.1 GCA_022567655.1 Candidatus Neomarinimicrobiota bacterium | reverse complement strand
TAACGTTAGGAGATTTAAACGAGCCGGATGAGGTAGTTGAGGGCATAACAGAACTCTGGCTCAGAATATCCACTCGACTCGTAAAGCTCTCGCCCTCAAAAGTCGCTATAACGCTTAATCTCACTGTGTCGCCGAGAGTCGTAAATGTGGCAACGTAAGAGCCGCCCATGAAGTCAGAGCTCGAATATGAGGTATCATTCCCTGTTTGGGAATAAACGGAGATACCATACTCAAGCGCACTGTTAGCAACGTTTTGGGCGAGGATGGTCTCTGTGTATTCAAACAGATTGGTTTGAGATCTCTCCGACGTCTTATTTATGTTCCCGCGGACAAAACCGAAGATTACTATAAATCCCAATACGACTATAAGCGATGCTCTACCCATTATCCTATTCGCATTATCTTAATAAGTTATTACTCGCACGTACCTTCAACACGTATGTCGTGGAGCATGAAAGTACCAGGATAGACCCGGTCGGTCTTGACGACGACCTTGAATCTGAGTCGCAGTTCATTCACCCAGCCGGCGAGTTCGGATATGTTCTCATAAACTCTGAACCAGCTCGCATTGTGCTCGTGTCTGGCTTCTACCCGGATATTGGTCAATACCCAGGAATCGTCGTTGGGAAGGATATTTTCCTTTCTATATCGAACGAAGACTGTGCTGCATTTATTCAAATTAATGGGATTCTTTATTTGCAGCACTATTGTGTCCTGCCCTGAAGCCGTTGCGAGATCTTCGTCGTATGGAAACACAAACGATAATGAACCGTCTGAAAGTTCAGGCAGAACGTTTCCTTGCGTTTCCCACTGATTAATGTCTGTACTTGAAAATATTGGTGAATATTCAGCACCATAGTCCTGAGCGATGCCGATTCCGGCGATTAGAAACAGACTAACGACCGATATAGATGTATTTCGAATTATCGATTTCACTTTCATGGCACATTCTCCTGTTGCTTAATTTATACATCGGTTCACTTGGCGACGCCGCATCAATGGGGTAGCAACCCCGTTGAATAGGAACCCTTGTTTTCCCAATCCACTTATACATTGAATAATTCCGCCTGGAGACCTTTTTGCTATAAATATAATAGGTATCCGGCTATTCAAATGCAAATATAATTTATGGGCGGAGAGTCAAGTGTGATTTACGATACAATCCGCTTAAGTTTGTGACACAGGATACAATACCGGAAAGAATAGGGTGTATATTTGTGTCCGTAGATTGGTTCTACGGGTTACATTAACCAAGGACGTGAGTTAGAGAAGAAGTGCAAAGGAGTTATTTTTCCTTGACTTAAAGCTCAAACGTCCTTATAATCAGGAGACTCGGAAGTTAATGTCTTTTGTGAACTTTAGGGTAAAACGGCACTGATACAGGGCGCTGTTGCCCGCGATTTATTATCAGTAACGACAGAACGTCCAACAATTTCACAGATGACGATAAAAGTCTCGAACAGTTGATAGGAGGTTAAAAAATGGGACAACAACAATTGCTACTTATCGTACTCGGTACGATCATTGTTGGAGTTGCCGTCGTCGTGGGGATAAATATGTTCACGACGGGTGCTGTAAATGCAGAGCGCGACGCTTTGTTGCAGGATGTCAATAACATTGCGTCATCCGCCGCGTCATACTGGCGTAAGCCGGCGGCGCTTGGCGGTGGTGCGAGAGATTTCACGGGCGTAACCAGCGTAGTCACTTTTGGCGCTGATTCATCAAACGCAAACGGAAGCTTTGCAATAACTGGTTCTGCTACAGCAACCCAGTTCGTACTCACTGCTACAGGCGCGAACGAAGGCGTGGTTATAGTTGCGACTATAACTCAGCAGGGTGTCAGCGGTACTCCGACCATTACACTGCCGTAAAATTTGATAAGTTATTTAGAGTTTTACGTCAAGCACTAAATGCGATTCACGGGCGGCGGGACTTGGTCGCTGCCGCCCGTTGTGAATCACAAATGAAGTAAATCAGAGAGGTTACGATGCATAATGGGCATTGTTTCCTGACGGTCTACAACAGACAAAATTCGTATATGTCATTAGCGATTAATACATCGCGATCGGGAAAAGTATTTAGCAGCGGAATCAGGAGATAAAAGGCATTGGCTTTACGTATAGGGGACGTTCTTGTACAAAAGGAGATAATAACCCCCGAACTGCTTGAACAAGCGTTAGAGATTCAGAGTAAGGAACCGCCGGATAATCGAAGAAGGATCGGCGAGGTTCTGTATGAGGACCTTGACGTGGACAGGCATAAGGTCTTAGCAGCCCTCACCTCTCTTTATGCAATAAAAGAAATCGAAGTATCTGTGGATACAAT
Source organism: Candidatus Neomarinimicrobiota bacterium (assembly GCA_022567655.1). NCBI lineage: Bacteria > Pseudomonadati > Fidelibacterota > Fidelibacterota bacterium. The sequence continues at coordinate 5,272 of JADFGO010000098.1, read as the reverse complement.
TTCGGAAGAACAGCTTGAATTTATCCAGAAATTCCTCAGCGACCTTCCCGATGATACAAGAGCATCCATGATCCGCGCGAAAATGCTGCCTTTAAAATTCGACCGCAGAAACGGTGAGGGGGTTCTTACGCTTATCGCTGCGGACCCGACGGATCCGATACTTCAGTCTATCGTTGAGCAGTTAAATTACAGAAATTATGAAATTGCCTATACAAAAAAAGAGTCCGTAGATGAAATAATAAATAAAATCCTCTCCGGGCTCAACGATTTTCTCGAAATACTTGATGAGATTGATTATGACGATGATAGTGAAGTTAAAGAAGAAGATGTTGATGAAGCGGCGCTCGATGCCGAAATAAATCAGAGTGCGCTAACCGCGCTGGTTGAGGGAGTCCTTGTCGAGGCTGTAAGACAAGATGTAAGTGATATCCATATCATACCTTCTTCAACAACAACGACTGATTTTGTTTTCAGACAAGATGGAAAGCTCGGCATATGGCACACTCAGAAAGGCGTCAAACCTGAAGCGATTACAGCCGTATTTAAAGATAAAACAAGGAATGTCGATCGGTTTGAAAGAGATATAGCCCAAGACGGTTTTATTCAAAGGAAAGTAGACGATTACTTAATAAGGTATCGTGTTTCCATCATCCCGATTGTCGGAAAGGAATTTGACAGAAAATTTGAAAGCGTTGTAATCAGGATCCTCGATGACAGAAAGGTAATCTCCGATCTCAAGCTGCTCGGTCTGCAGCCAAAAGCAATGGAAGATTTTGAAAAATCTATTGCTAAACCTTCCGGTATTATCATCGTAACAGGACCGACCGGCAGCGGAAAGAGTACAACGCTGATAGCAGCGCTTTACGCGGTAATAACCCCAGAAGTCTGTGTGCTGACCGTGGAAGACCCCGTTGAATATCTCATTAAGGGCGCGAGGCAGTTGAAGATCAGCGATAAAATGGACTTCGATCTTGCTATGCGGGCGATACTGAGACATGATCCGGATATTGTACTTGTCGGTGAGATAAGAGATATAAAAACTGCCGAGATAGCAATTAAATTAGCGAATACGGGGCATTTGACTTTCTCGACTCTTCATACAAACGACGCGCCGAGCGCAGTTTCAAGACTTTATAAAATGGGAGTAGAGCCTTTCCTGATCGCTTATTCGGTAAATATAATAATGGCTCAACGGCTTGTGAGAAGATTATGTAAGGAATGCAGGGTGCCGACGGAGCAAGAAGACGCCGATTTTGCGCTAAGTATAGGATTTACGAAGGAAGAACTCGAAAAAATAACCATTTACAAACCGGTAGGATGCAACCAGTGCAGGAACGGATATAAAGGACGAGCGGCAATAATGGAAGCTCTTTATTTTACGCCGAGGATTCGAGAGATAATAATAGAATCCGGGACGGAAATAAACGAAAAAGCGATTAGTGAAGAAGCGGTAAAGAATGGCATGTTGACTCTTCGCGCATCCGGTAGAGCGCGTATAGAAGAGGGTCTTACCTCTGTGGAAGAGATAGCAGCAATAACGGTTGAGGATTGATAGAGACTTATGGGTCGAGCAGAGCTATTACTTGTTCTTGGTGCGCTTGTGATATTCGGCAGGTTCTCACTGATAGTAAATAATGCATTGTTAGAGAGCAGTACCCGCGTTCTTGAAAGCGAGTTTGAGATTACAGCTGTTTCACTGCTTCAGGAGATAATATACGAAGCGGGTTTGCAGGCATTCGATGAAGCGTCGGTAAGCACAATTCCGGGATCGGTTCCGGCGGATTTTACCGCGGCAGGCGTCCTCGGGAGTGAAACAGGCGAAACGTATCCGGATTTTAACGACGTCGACGACTATAACGGTATCTCTATAACGGGTACTACAATAGCAGGAATGGATTACACAATTGCAACCGAGGTCGGCTACGTGACTGCAGATGATCTCGTGACTTTTTCCTCTACACGGACAACCATGAAGCGCATGAACCTTACATTATCAAGCGTTTATTTGAGGAATGACATCAATTTGAGCTACGTTTATTCGTTTATAAGGGAGTAGAAGATGCCGGATATCGAATTAGCAGGTTCGTTCATGATCGGTGGCATGTTACTACTTTCGATATTGAGCCTGAACGCAGATATAATGGAGACCGCAACTATAAACTCTCTGGGAACTATAGCCCAGAAAAATGCCACAGTCATCGTCAGCATACTCGAGTACGACATACGCAAAATGGGTTATAACGTACCAACCGGTACGGTGGTGATAACCGATCTCTCGGACACAACAATTAAATTTTTAGCCGACGTCGATGATGATGGCATCGTAGAGGAAATCGGTTATTTTTTAGGTCCGAAATCTGAACCCTCCGATACCGACAACCCCAATGACCGATACCTTTACAGGAGCGTTGACGGTGCGGCTCTGGACATTGCCCTCGGTTTGATCTCCTGGAACTTAACGTATTTTGATTCTAACGGGGCTACGACTATAACACCTGCTGACGTCCGGACTATCAGGATCAGCTTTACCGTTGAAACGGTAATTTCCTTTGACGAGACGTACGGGTCTGCGCGATGGGAAGGAAGATTTTCACCTAAGAACATGCGGAGTTAATATGGCGAATAAAATGAACTCGGACAACGGCAAGGCAAATGCGGAAGTTGAGTCGAAGAAAAAGGGTTCGATCAGCGTCTGGTCTCAACACACAGGCTCTTTAATCTATTTCCAGAAGCCGCCACTTTTGTTGGCACATTTTCCAACCGATATCGCCGAAAAGTTCCTCTCCATGGGCTTCGATGAGCATTATAACGTTTATGATGATATTATGAAAGAGGGGCAGACGGGAAAGGAGATGTTCCTGATCTGCGAAGGAGAGGTAGCGATATACAGTCAGGGAATTAAGATGGCTACGCTCGAAAAGGGAGAGGTCTTCGGTGAACTGATACTTTTCAGGGATCATTACAGGATTGCGTCCGTAAAAGTAGAGAAACCGACCCGTTTGTTAAGATATACCCGCGAGATACTTAAGGACTTTTTCGGCAGAAACGGACAAAAGCTTTTTGATATTTACATGATGAATCTGATGGAGATATTGAGAAGAAAGCTGATAGCCACTAACAAAAAAGTGGTCGATCTGGAACGTCAATTACTTAATAAATAGACTCCCGCTACATTACGGACGTTTCGGAAGAGACGATTGTAAGTCCTACCATAACTACCATAATAATCATGGTCACCATTAAATCAATAAGAGTTACAACCTTTTCCATTCTATAACTGGTTTCAGCTTCATAATAGTTAGCCAGCTGAAGTGCATTGGATCTCAAGGCTCCTGATTCTGCTCCTGAACGAAATCGTGATAAAGCGGTTTTTGTAAATACGCCGGTCTCTTCCATCGCCTCAACTATGCCCTTACCTTCACCGAGCATAAGCGGAATACCGACTTCTCTCATTTGTTTTTCAATATAACTGTTTCTGCATGCTTCAGACGCAATTCTAATGACCTCAATATTTTCACCGGAACCGCTGTACAATGAATAAAAGACCCTTGCAAATATTTCAATGCTCATTTTATGGAGAAGGTCGCCAATCACCGGTATTCTTATTATGTACTTATCTTTAAATAATAGTCCCTTGGGAGTTCGAATCCACATCACCATGGAGACAGCCGGAATGATTATAATTGCAAGAATAATCATCCAATACGCCTGGAGAAAATTGCTGAAATCCATTGTGGTTGCCGTCATGGGAGGAAGTGTTTTTCCCATTTTAAGAAAGATACCGGCTGTTTTGGGAAAGATTACCATCACGTAGTATGCTACAACCAGTCCTATAACAAAAAGAGTAATGAAAGGAGTTACCAGGGCTTTCTTCATAGATTTTTTGAAATCTTCGTCTCTTTGCATAAATTTAGCCGTACTTTCGTAAATCTCTGCCATATTACCGCTTGTCGAAGCAACCGCTAACATAAATGCAGGGAATTTTCCAAATACAGATTCGTGTTTTCCAAAGACTTCCGTTCCCTCCTTACCTTCCTTAAGGTCTTTGCTTATCTCTTTAATTACTTCTCGCATTCTTTTATTGGTCGTATCTTCTCCCAAGAGGTCTAATATTTCATTGTAAGCCAAATTCTCATGAAGCAGATCAGCGCACAATCGTATCCAGGATGTTATTTCAGAGGAGGGAACTCCTCCTTTAAAATCAAAAAATTTCTTTTGTACTTTGAGTACTTTGAATCCGAGTTTTTCGAGCGCAGCCTGAAGCTCTTCTTTGCTGTAGGCTTTCTGTTCACCGTTTTGAATCTCCTGAGTGCCGCGCCTCACCCGGTATATAAAGTTTACTTTCTGGCGCAAGGATTGAATTTTCAGACGCCGTTTCACGGCGATCGATTCGGATTGTTTTTTCGCCTCTTTTTTATTTTCGGCTTCAATTATACCCTGAACAATCCTACCCCGGATATCTTTAGCCGTATATTTAAATTGTTCCATAGATTATCTTAAGTATCAGGGCAGGGCTATGACCGGCGTACCCGAAATTCCATTGCCGGTAATTGTTGCAACGACGGTCACTCCAGCAGTGCCGCCGGTTCCGGTAAGAGTGAATTGCGATCCTGTTACCGAGGACATGACGTAGCTGCCGACCGATACTAATAAGAAAAGCTGTTGCTGTCCCAAGCAAATACCTCCGGGTTGGTTCCGTACGATATGAGTGAAAAATCCGTGCTATACGCTGTTAACATGCTGTCCGGATGTTTTGAACAATGTTTAAGGTGAGAATCCGTATAATTACCTTAATTAATCTTTTGCGACTGTTGCGGTTATTATATGGCTAAATCCCTTTTATGTCAAGATTTAATGTAAGCGGCGGTGTTGTTTATTCAGTATCAGGGTAAAAGATTCGGCGATAATAATTGCATCTAATGGTCAACATGTTTGGAGTTTGTGAAATAAGATATATCTAAGTGATCAGCAGGTAGTGTAAGTCGTTAAAAGCATGCGATTTACATCAATATACCATTTGTAATTAACCGATATTAATATATATTATATTTAGGTGGGTTTTTAACGGCGTTACCTTAATTTAATAAAGCTTAAGTAGAATGAGAATAATTCTAAACATTTTCGGGATGTGAGTAGAGGAGAGGAGTATGGATACAGCTCAAATTGAAAATGCAAAAGCGATCTTAAAACCTCTAATCGAGCAGATGCCCGGTACTCTTTATGGGCTTGAGATGCAGATATATATAGGTGGAGTCGTAAATGATCTGGATGA
>JADFGO010000097.1 GCA_022567655.1 Candidatus Neomarinimicrobiota bacterium | reverse complement strand
CGTAATAGAATCCCGCCTTTGTGCCGTCGCCTGAAGGACGTCTATAGTATGCCGTGGTCGTTTTCGGAGCGATGAAATCGGGAACGCGCTTTATTCCGTACGACATACGGGGGAGCGTTCCGAAGAGGCTCGGCAGCTCTCCGTCCATCTTTTTCAGGACGAACGAGACTTCCTTCATCAGCTGCTCGGGTGTATCGACGTAGAACCTGTCATCGGTGCGGAGGAACTCGACAAAAGCCTTGAAATCCCCTTCGAATCCCGATTCCTTTATAACCTCTTCCATTTCGGCGCGGATCCGCTTCACCTCAGAAAGCCCTCTGTCATGTACCTCCTGCGGAGTAACGTCGAGAGTGGTGAAGGAGCGTACGCTGTATTCGTAGTATGCTTTTCCGTTCGGCAGGGAGGAGGCGGCAATTTCTTCGCGTGTTGCGGGCAGATATTCTTCCGTCATAAATCTGAGGAACGATCTGAAACCGGGAACGATCGAATTCGTTATCGCCTCTGAACCGGCTGCGGTCAAACGTTCCTGCTCGGCTTCGTCTATGCCTTTAGGATATTTCTCGAAAGGCTTGTAGAGAAGGCTTTCCGTAGGGTCTTCAACTATATGCGCCTCGATAGCGTCTTCGATTCCCTGAAGAACGATCCCCGGGAGGACGTATCCCTCGGCGATTCCCGTACGCATCAGTTCGATGTGAGAATCGGCGTAATTGCTAAAAGCGTTCAGACGGGCGATATAATTCTCGTAATCCTCCACGTTGTTGAACGGCACACGGTCCGCCAGCTGCGGAAAGGAGACGTGGAACCCGCTCCGGTTGGTTATCGGCATGAGATATCCTTTGAACTGACCACCCTCGATGCCGTCCTCGATAAGACGTTTATATATGTCGTAGTTAAGTTTATCGGCGGTTGGGAGCGCGTCCCGGTCTATCCTCATCAGCCGGGAGAGGAATACTCTGTTTTCCTCTATCCTTCTCTCGCTGTCCGCCACGGAGATAGGTGTGAGTTTATCGCTGTAGCGGCGGTCGCCGAGCGTTGTGGCGAAGACGGGATATTCCTTCAGCGTTGATTCCCAGTCGTCGTGAAAGAGCTGGTTAAGCTGCTCGACAGACGGGTTTGCGGGCATCAGAGTCTCTTTTGCTGCCTGTTGCGAACACGATAGTGATAGCAGAAAGATTATCAGTATCAGTGATAATTTGAGTGATCGTTTCAATATATAACCTCCGTTTATGTAGATACGATTAAATATTTCCTTTAATTTATGTAATATTACCCAGAGTTGAAATGACTAATCGAATGACTAACCCCTACGCGCGCCAATAATTGGTTATCAGGTGTCATGCTGAGCGTAGTCGAAGCATCTCGTTCTTACGACGACAGTTATTGAGATTCTTCGTCGTCCCGATCCCGAAACTTCGGGACGGGACTCCTCAGAATGACACAATTTATTGTAATTGTGCGGGAATTAGAGCTTGCGCCGATATTTCGGGGATTCATATTGACTGCAACCGAAGAATATTGATTGGGTACTTTCATAAAAAACAAAAAGTCCTTATATTCCCCTCTAATAAGAGGGGTGTCCGCCAGCTGGCGGACGGGGTGTGTAACTGAATAAGTGAAGATACAATACAATCCAAAACTAAAGAATTTATCTGCAAAGCTCCGCAAAGAATCCACTTTAGCCGAAGTACTTCTCTGGAATGAGATAAAAGGGAAGAAAATGTTAGGTTATGATTTTCATCGGCAGAGACCCATCGGTCATTATATAGTCGATTTTTTTTGCAATAAACTGAAGCTGGTAATTGAGGTAGATGGAGTTACGCACAATTACAAACTTGAAGAGGATAAGAAAAGACATGTAAAACTTGAATCTATGACTCTAAAGGTGCTTCGTTATCAAGACTCGGAAGTGAGGAATAATCTTGAGGGGGTTTTGATCTCCATTAAAGAATGGATTAGGGAGAATGAGGATAGCTCCTGACACACCCCGTCTTCTCATCCTCTGGATTCGAATCCACCCCTCTTATTAGAGGGGATTTTTATCTCATCTTTGATGAGATACCGTCGATGGCGGTGGAGTAGTAGAATTTGCTTATCAAATTCAGGATATCAGATGGAAGATAATGGAAGTATGTTTTGCCAATAAAGAAATAGTCCTTATATTCCCCTCTATCAAGAGGGGTGGATTTTGTCCCAGTGTTCGGGACAAAAGACGGGGTGTGTATAAGAATACGCAAAATAAGATTTCATCTTGGTTAAAGTTACCACATACAACAGCGCTTTAGCTTGTCCCGTTCCTAATGATTGTTTAAGTTATTATCGATGATGAAGTCGATAACCTCATTTTTTTGGATTGTACTCCCTTTTGCAGGTTTAGCATTTGCACAGGAACAGGCTGAAGAAGTCAGCGACGGACTCTTCAGCGGACGTTATTCTTCCGTCTTGATGGGGATGGGAGTGTTGTTGATAATTGTCCTTGTCAGGCGGTTGATGGGAAAAGGGAAAAAGCCTGATCTGTCGGAATAGGCGTAGTTAAAAATATCCAAATGAGCGATCGGTGTGATTTGCACAGATAAACGAGCGGAATATCTTATCTTTGCGGATGGTTGAGAATACCTTGTTATGATGAAAAATCGTTTGTATTTGCCGAAAGAGTTTATTACATTAAGTATTCTATCTTGGCAATTTGCGGATATTATAGAAAAAGCGGAATTCGGAACTATAGTGTAAATCGGGCGTTTCAGGCGTATGAGTAAAGGCAAAAAATATCTTTCAACCGGTGATATAGCGGCGTATTGCGAAGTAAACGTCACTACAGTCAAGCGGTGGATACGGGAAGGGCATCTCCCGGGGTTTCAGACTCCGATGGGGCATTTCAGGGTTACTAAAAAAGATTTTATCAAGTTTTTAGAGGATAATAAAATGCCGATCGACGAATCGCTGTCGAGAGGGAGTGAAAAAAGAGTCCTCATAATTGACGACGATCCCGGTATGATAAAGACTATACTCATGACGCTTGAAAACATGGATATAGAGATGAAAGTGGATTCAGCGACCGACGGATACGAGGGACTGATGAAGATAGGGCAATCGGTGCCGGACTTGCTGATAATCGACCTGAATATGCCGAAAATCAACGGATACGAAGTTATCAGACAGGTGAAGGAAAGTGAGGCGTTTTCTTCAGCGGAAATTATAGTAGTATCATCGGTTCTGAACGAAGGATCTGAGTCCATACTTGAAGATTTAGGAGTATCGACGTACTTGAAAAAACCGTTTAAACTTGCCGAATTAAAAGACGAAGTAACAAAAATATTCGGTCTAAACGGCTCACGGGGCTGACGGCAGAACAGACCTGAAAAAATTGCTGTCGTAAGCGCTGTATTAATAACATAATACGGAATAATAAATTATTTGATTTTTGTGACACGTATCACTGTCCTATCCTCTTGATTTCGTATCTTAATTGCGGACATGAGAGGGAGAAACCAAATCAAATCGAATTTAAGCAGTTCTAAAATATTAAATAACAATACGCGAAAGGACGCGAAGGTGAAAACAATGAGACAAAGCAGATTGAAATTAGGAAACCTGCTTATACCAATAATGGCAGTTGCTTTACTTTTTTCGGTGGCGTGCGATTACGCAGCTACGACAGCCCCGGAATCAGCTAAGGCAAGTGCATCGGTGGCAGGTGCGGCGAAGTCACTCGAAGGCGTGAACTTTTTACGCTGGAGTCCGGAGACATTCGAGAAGATGACATCGCTGAGGAAGTCCAACGTCGCAGAGAAGACCATCACGGTTTCGGCCGGCGGTACGGTTGGCGGTAACAAAACGTTCGGCAACACGGTAGAGATACCGGCCGGAGCGTTAGATGAAAACACCACGATCTCGGTACAGGTGACGTGTATGGATAATAGGAACCCATGTGCTGCAGAGGTAGAGTTCTTACCGAGCACGACATTCAACGTGGAAGTCAAGGTAACTATGAACTACGACGCTCTCGGTTTTGACGGTGATCCTTACCTGATAGAGATTTACTGGCTGCAGGACGACGGTACGGGTGGTGACATAACTAACTACGTTGTAGACGAGAATGAGAAGACTATCGTATTCTACATCGATCATTTCACACGTTATGGATGGGCATACTAAGGTATAATGTTGACTATTACGGTAAATAAGGTGAACGCGATTGAGCGCACGATTGTCGATACTGACAACACCTACCGCGTCCATAATATTGACATCGTTGGTCGGAGATAACTAAAGATGGCATCCGGCAACTTTATCAGAGAGTTTCTTAACGTAGCGGCAGAACGCTGCGGGAAGGGCTTCGAAGCGAGAGTATCTAAGGTACTCAAGAGCAACGAAGCGGCTCTGAAAGAGACCAGGCAGGCTATCCTACCCACCGACCTCACCAAGAACGACCGTAATAACCTATCTATAGACAGCAAGTTTGAAATAATCTTAAGCGTATCGCAGGAGTTCCTTGAAGGCGACTCTTACGATTCTCTGTTAGTGGCTCTGGCTGAAGTCGGCATCAACTCATTGCAGTTTGACAGGGCGATGGGACTTCTTGATGAAGTAAAGAGCCGTCCGGGAAGCAAGTCGAACCGGAGCATCAAGGGTTCGGCGAGCCGTTTACTCGGCGAGATATACGCCAAGCAGGCTAACTGGGAAAGGGCGCTTGAGGAGTTCACGGCGGCTGAGATATTACTCAGGGAAGCCGGTGACATGAATGCTCTCGCGGCCACGCTCAACACGCTCGGTATCCTTTATGCGGAGACCGGCAAGCTCTCCAAGGCGCTTGAGTCGTTTGAATCGGCTAAGAAGTTAGCGACCGCCAAGAAAGACCGCGGCCTTCTACTCAAGATATTTATGAACCTCGGTAACATACTCAATATCCGGGGCGAGCATGACGACGCATTGGAAGCGTACAGCTCCGCTCTCAAGACTCTCGGCAACAGGGACAACGATCCATTAAGAGCTCTTATACACCATAACATCGGCATCGCATACAAGAACAAAGGCGACCTGCGCACGGCTGAGAAGAAGCTTGCCGACGGTCTTAAGTTCAGCGAACGTTCCGGCGATGTACGCATAGCGGGTCTGTCATACCTTGAAAAGGCCGAGATCTATCACCGCAAGGACGAGATAGACGAGAGCATCCTTCTCGCAACGAAGGCTTTCAAGATATTTTCCGAGATGAAGGACAGGCTGGGCGTAGCCGAAGTCTATAAGCTTATGGGCATGAACTACAAGAAGAACGGCAGGTATGACCTTGCTGAAGTTTACCTCGGCAACTCACTGAGGATAAACGAACGTCACGACAACGCGCTGAATAAGGGTGAGACCTACCTTGAGATAGCGCGCCTGCACACGGAAGAGAAGAACGCCGAGAAGGCGGAAGCCGCTTACCACAGCGCTATTGAGTGCTTTACGTCATTAGAGGCGCAGAAGAAGATAGCCGCAGTCGCCAAAGAGATGATCGCCGTCGCCGCGTAAGAGACTACTTCAATAGAACTACAGACTCCATAATCCCTTCGGGGATTTTTTTTGTGCCTCAACCACGCTTAATGTAGGGACAGCATAGTATGCTGTCCTGTGACACACCCCGTCTCCGCTTTCAGCGGAGCCACCCCTCTCAAGAGGGGATTTTTATCCCTTTCCGATGGTTATATGTAGGGACAACTCAGGAGTTGTCCATAGGGCAATTCCCCGTCTGACCGATTGCCGGGCAGGCCCGCTTTCTTCGGGGTAAACGTGAATTGCCCCTACACTTCATCTAAACAACGGGATGCTTCGTCCCGATCCCGAAACTTCGGGACGGGACTCAGAATGACAGCATTAAATGTGGCGCAGTCCCCGCCGTCGGCGGGGCTTCGCTTGCCCGACTAACGTCAGGCGGGCAGGTCACAGACCTGCCCCTACACATGAACTTAATATGGAGTGCATCCGGCTTGTCCATCTTCTGACGGGCAGTTGACGGATGACTGAAGAGCCGAAGACAGGCGCGAGCCAATCTCAGAATGACAGCATTAATTGCCATTGCGCGCGGAAAGTGACTAAAAATAAATCTTGACTTTTCAGAATTGGAATCGTACCTAATCTATGCTGTTCTCTTAATCATTTATCTTACGGGAGGACCATCAGGAATACAGCAGAGTCCGGCAACAGGGACTTACGATAATTAATTATGTTCGAGCACTAACAAAACAACAGGGGTCAGTCATGAGAAATTTCATACTCGCTTTATTGGCGTTACTACTCGTTTCATGCGGGGGTGGTGCGTATAAATCAGGTAGCACGGAACAGTTCGACAAAGAACCTGAAATGCCATGGTTCGTTATGAGCCCGCCGGCGAGTCCCGACAGCCTATTCGGGGTTGGTTTTGCGAAAAAGCAGAACCCTATGCTGGCAAAAAAAGCGGCTACGGCACGCGCACGCGATGAAATCTCGCAGAGCGTAAAGATACAGGTTCAGACACTTTTGAGAGACTTCATGTCTGAGAGCGGGATAGGCGAGAACGCACAGGCGTTGGAATACACTGAAAGCGTCAGCAATCAGGTAACGGCAAACACCTTAGAAGGTTCAATCGTATTGAATACCTACAAGGGGGACGACGGCACATGGTACGTCCTGGTGGGTTACTCAAAAGATTCTGTCCGGAAGGCGACCTTGGAAGCGGCGAAGAGGGAAGAAGCGTTATTCAATGAGTTCAAAGCAGAACAAGGGTTTGATTCGCTTCAAAACGCCATCGATAATATGAGGTAATCTTCCTAAACCGGGAGGAATGAGAAAATGCGGAAGCTAATCAGCGCAGCAGCTGCAGCATTGATGGCGCTTTTAATCGCCGGATGCGGCGCAGGTCGATCCACTCTCTACCTGTCCGATTTGGATCCGAAATTCCGGGTACTCCCCGACAAGCTCGGGATAGACGTGGTATTAAACGATTATCCTGTGGTGGGAATCGAAAATCACAATAATTTCCATAAATCCACGGCGATCATTCTAACCACATTTTCGATAACCAAGGAGATGGTCGATGACGCTACATCGAATCTGAAAAAGTATGCGATGGACCATATCGCCAAGATGACGATGGATGAAAATATCGACAGCTTGATCGGTGATACGCCTCATGATGAACTTACGGTGGAGCAATCGGCAGCTGTATTGAGAATGGAAAAAGAAAGGGATAATATATCATCCAACGAGACAAAATATTTTTTGCTGACAGGCGCTAACCTCGGAATAGGTGTACTCTCCTTGATCCGAAGTATCCGGGAGATACCTGACCTTCTCGGCAACGGGAAATCCATGATAACAAATGTAAGAAGCGATTTCACTTATATGGGCATTCCCAAATTTTGGGCGATACCGGCTGCCACTACGAGTTTGAAGGAAAGCATCAATCGTCTGAACGCAGTTAAAAACGATGCGCCTATTTTGTTGGAAGACATGAAGGTACTCGTCGATGCGTTCAGGGCTCTGAGTTAGAGCAGAACAGCCCCGGTCTCAACAGGAGGAAGTATAATTATGAGAGCAAATCATCGGCTCGTTTATCTGTTTATTGTTGCCTTTTTGTTTTCGGCATGCGCATCAACAGAACCGACTAAATCGTCAT
>JADFGO010000096.1 GCA_022567655.1 Candidatus Neomarinimicrobiota bacterium | reverse complement strand
TGTTCTACCCGCTCCGTGAGAACTTGAATTCAGAAATTCCTCATTCCCCAAACCTCTTACTACCCATGCGCCGTCTCTCATATTGCCCGGAATCACCCCCATTTCATCTTTGTAGGAGGATGTCGCACCCTTCCGATGTAATACTCCGTCTTCTGTTATTTCGGCATGATTATGAGTCTTATTTATCATTCCGTCTTTAAATTTGTCCCAATCCTCTCCAAAAATATTTAGTATAGACTTCATAATTGCCGATCTATTTGCTAAGGCATACTTGAGGAAGAAATTCATATCTTCGAGATATGCCTGTCCTAAATCTGAATCGAGATTTAGTATTCCGTCTGAATCTTTGCTCATCTTCATGTAATATTGGGCGGTTTTCCAACCGGCACCCCTTGAACCGCTGTGAATCGTAATTGAAACTGTACCTGATGTTGTTTTACCTATTTCAATGAAGTGATTTCCCGAACCAAGTGATCCAAGTTGCGATATAATTTTTGCGTCAACAATTTTCTGTAATTCTTTATTCCCTGATGCTGTTTTAAAGCCTAAATATTCTTGAGGCGCATCATGTCCGCCACCTACACCCATTGGAACTCTGTCATAAATAGTATCAAATATGTGAACCTTCTCCCTTTCATCAGGGAATATATCTTCTACAGGAAGTCCAGTGTCCACGTAGCACATTCCGCAACCAATATCATATCCAACAAATGACGGAGATATATGATTATCTAATAGTGCTACTCCGCCGATAGGCATATCATAACCCTGATGAACATCGGGCATAATTGCCATCTTTTTCACAATATCCATTTGTGCCACATTGTATATCTGCTCAATCGCGCCCTGTTCTACCTCTTCTTCGGGTATTAGCCATTTAATTTTATTTCTCACGGTTTCTTTCATATATTTATCCTGTGCCGATTAACATTCAGCCTTCTCTTTGGATATCAGGAGGAGCCGAACGCTCCCTTCTATTTCAACGACACCATCTGCCCTCGTCTGGACGAATCCGCCAGCTGGCGGGACTAACCCCGCTGAAAGCGGGGCGAGCCCAATCAACTCTCAAAACTCCAGCTCTGCGGTCAGGGCAACCCTAACCCGCACCACATTTTGCGGAGGGCGAGGGATTCGAACCCCCAAGGGATTGCTCCCAGCGGTTTTCAAGACCGCCGCATTACCGTTCTGACCAGCCCTCCGGGTACAAATCTAATAATTCCCTAAAAAGATGCAATCTGAAAGATTTTTATATGCGGTCCGGCTGAGCCGGACTCGCACGTGTTTGATCCCCTCTTGAGAGGGGAACTCCAAACCTCTCCCCTGGAGGGGAGTGTCCCGAAGCTTCGGGACGAGGGGTGTTATCGTTTGGTCATCGGCAAATCACACCCTCTGTCTTCAGACTTCGTCTGAATCCACCTCCCTCAAGGGAGGAGGCTTCCGCTTGCGATCTTCTTATGGCGGTCTGGCTGAGCCGGCTTCAGAATGATTAAATCTATTGTGGCGCAGTCACCCTGAGCGGAGTCGAAGGGTGCCTGCGTTGTTTTGCAGTGGAGAAAACGCAGACATCTCGCCTTGCTCGATGGCTACGCCACAGTAATACGTAAATACTGTTTTTTTGGAGTGCATCCGGCGGCTGCCGGATGCCGCATCAACTCAGTTGATGCACTCCATATAACACACCCCTGCCAGCCTCTGCTGGCTTTCCCCTCTTATTGGAGGGAATTTAAAGACAACCACCCCTTGTGTTCCCCTCCTTAAGAAGGAGGGGATTTAAACGATTTTTCTTTTTAAGATCTAAATCAGGCTTATGAACATCTTACCCGGGAGCTGCCGGACGAGGGAGCGGAGTTCCAATCCCAAAAGAGTTGCGAGCGCCTGCGAGGTAGCGATCGAACCGCGCTCTGCTATGTCGTCGATGTAGAGCGGGTCGGAGCTGAGGAGTTCCATCATCGACTGCTCCTCCGGTGTGAACTCGAAGTTAAGTTTTGTCTGGCGCGGTTCACGCTTCCTCTCGACGATCGCGTCCAACTCGGACAATATATCCTCCGCGCTCGTTATGAGTTTAGCGCCCGTGGAGATCAATCTGTGCGGACCTCTGCTCTTTTTTGCGTTCGCTTTGCCCGGAAGAGCAAACACCTCCCTGTTCTGGTCAACTGCATAGTAAGCGGTTATAAGCGCGCCGCTGTTTACGTCCCCTTCGATCACGAGCGTTCCGAGGCTCAATCCGCTGATTATCCTGTTCCGCTGCGGGAAGTTGCCCCTGTCGGGAGCGGTGCTCATCGGAAATTCACTTATCAGACATCCGCTCTCGATTAGTTTCATTGATAGATCGACGTTCTCCTGCGGATATATCCTGTCAATCCCGGAACCGAGAACCGCTATACTGCGTCCGCCGATTGCGAGAGCGGCTTTATGTGCGTGCGTATCAACGCCGAAAGCGAGACCGCTGATAATCGTCATTCCCTCGCGGGCGAGCCCGGTGACGATCTCATCCGTCATAGCCTTCCCGTAATCCGTCACCCCTCTTGTGCCGACGACCGCTAAGGAATAATCATCCTCTTTAATCAGATCTCCCTTGATGAAATAGAAAGGCGGGGGATCGACGATTGCCCTCAACCGCTGCGGATACTCATCATCCCAATACGAAACAAGCCTGCACCCTGTCCGGTTGATAGATTCGAGCTGCTCCGATATGAACTCTCCGGCATCGTCGGCAAGTATAGCCGAAGCCCTGTCTTTCGTTATCCTTTTGATCTTGCAGAGCTCGTTTGCGCTCTTTCCGAACACATCGGCAGGCGAGCCGAACTCGTCCACAAGCGAAATATAGGTGGCAGGACCTACATTAGGCGCGTGATAGAGCTTCAGTATGTCTTCAATCGGATAGTTTTTCGAGCTCATCCCATAATCCATAAATAAGTGTATCGACACCCTCCCCTGTTACGGCAGAGATTAGAAACGGTTTATTCCCCCCTATTTTCAACGAGGATAATTTATCTCTATCCTCCGCTGCATCTAATTTGTTCAAGCAGACAAGAAAAGGTTTGCCTGTAAGGTCTATCGTGTAAGAAGCGAGTTCATGCTTCAATTTATCAAACGTTTCAACGGGAGATTCGTCGAGGCAGTCTATAAGATAAAGGATGATCTTGGTCCGCTCGATATGCTTCAGGAAGCGGTCGCCGAGACCCTTACCCTCATGCGCACCCTCTATCAATCCGGGTATGTCCGCCACGAGGAAACTCTTGTATTCTTCAACGGCGACAATACCTAAGTTGGGTTCGAGTGTTGTAAAGGGATAGTCCGCTATCTTCGGTCTCGCCGCGCTTATCCTGGAGAGGAGAGTTGATTTTCCGGCATTCGGATAACCGATAATACCCACATCGGCTAAAAGCTTGAGCTCCATCTCGAGGGTACGTTCCTCTCCCTTCCTGCCGAGTTCAGACTCATCCGGATTCTGAAAAGTCGCAGTGGCGAACGCCGCATTGCCTTTCCCTCCCTTACCCCCTTCAGCTACAACGAAAGATTCATCAACTTCTGTCATATCGGCAATAACGATTCCCGTAGTCTGGTCTTTGATTATGGTGCCCGGGGGTACCCTGAAAATTGCCGGTTCGCCGCTCTTACCCGATTTATTGGAGCCTGAGCCGTGACCGCCTCTTTTCCCCTTATAGCTCTTCCTGTATTTAACATCCTGAAGTGTTGTAAGGTTGGAATCTACCTGCACTATTACGCTCCCCCCGTCACCGCCGTTTCCGCCGTCCGGACCGCCCTTCGGCACGTGTTTTTCCCTTCTGAAACTTATGATACCGTTTCCGCCGTCTCCGGCTTTAACCCTGATGACGGCATAGTCTACAAACATGGTAAGTTTAAATTATAATTAGAGGTTTTCGGTTATCGCTTCGGCGAACTCTTGTGTTCCCAATTTGGTCGCCCCTTCCATCTGACGTTCGAGATCATATGTAACCTTTTTCTGCCGGATAGTGTTTTCAAGAGCATTTTCAATGAGTTTCGCCGCTTCGTCCCAACCGAGATATTTCAGCATCATCACGCCCGAAAGGAGCAGCGAACCGGGGTTGACCATATTCTTGTTCGCATATTTCGGCGCTGTGCCGTGAGTCGCCTCAAAAAGACCTATCTCGTCACCGATGTTGGCGCCCGGAGCCATTCCGAGTCCTCCGACCTGCGCGGCGCAAGCATCAGACATATAGTCACCGTTGAGGTTCGGCATCGCAGCGACCTCGTAGTCATCGGTCCGGGTCAATATCTGCTGAAACATGCTGTCAGCGATCCTGTCGTTCATCAGAATTTTCCCGTTCGGCATCTCCCCGTTGTGATTTTCCCAGAGATCGCTTTCTGAGAGTGTCTCCTCTCCAAATTCCTCCGCCGCAAGCTCATATCCCCAATCCCTGAACGCCCCCTCCGTGAACTTCATGATATTTCCCTTATGCACGAGCGTGACCGTTTTTCTGTTATTCGAAATGGCGTATTGAATTGCTTTTCTGACGAGTCTCTTCGTCCCCCGCACGCTTATGGGTTTGATTCCTATCCCGGAATCCCGTCTTATCTCCTTACCGAAGTTTTCTTTCAAAAAGTCAATGATGGCAAGCGCCTCGTCGCTTCCTTCGGCCCATTCGATACCCGCATAGACGTCCTCGGTGTTCTCGCGGAATATAACGATGTTCATCTTTTCAGGATGTTTGACCGGGCTCGGCACCCCTTCATAATACTTGATCGGCCTGATGCATGCGTACAGATCCAATACCTGCCGCAGCGTAACGTTCAGACTCCTGAATCCCCCGCCGACGGGAGTGGTCAGCGGACCCTTGATGGCAACAAGATAGTCCCTGATGGCGTTGACGGTATCGTCGGGCAGATACTCGCCGTAAATCTCCTTGGCTTTATCACCGGCGTAGATTTCCATCCACGATATCGACCTCTTCGAGCTGTAGGTTTTATCCACGGCGGCATCGAGAACGAGTTTTGCCGCCTTCCAGATATCCGGACCGATCCCGTCTCCTTCGATGAAAGGTATTATAGGATTGTCCGGAGCCCGGATTGCCCCGTTTTCGAATCTTATCTTCTCGCCTTTTTCGGGCTGTGCGATTTTATCATACGGCATATCTGAACTCCCGAAAGATGTTTCGTTCAATCACCCGATTTATCGCTGCTTTTCTCAACTTTATCCTTTTTCGGAGTCTCTTTCTTGGCAGTTTCTTTTTCTGCTTTTTTGTCCCTTCCTTTATTCTTGTAATCGGTGATGTAAAATCCGGAACCCTTAAAAATTAATCCGACTCCCCCTCCTATGAGCCGTTTGGCAGTGTTCTTGCCGCACCTCGGACATTTTTTCAGAGGATCTTCAGTTATGTGCTGGAAGTGTTCGAACTCTTTTCCGCAGCTATCGCATTTATAATCATACGTCGGCATAAATTGCTTCACTCCCCACATTTATCATTATCGATTGAAAGGCTGCTATCGCCGCCACCTCTACTATATCTTTTGAGGTACATCCACGTGAAAGATCGTGCATAGGCGCCTTTAAACCTTGAAGCAGCGGTCCGAGAGCGGTGAAGCCCCCTAATCTCTCTGCCATCTTATAGGCAATGTTCCCGCTGTCGAGGTCAGGAAATATCAGAACGTTGGCTTCCCCCGCCACCGCGCTTTCGGGCGCTTTTCTTTTCCCGACTTCAGCGTCTACAGCCGCATCGAACTGGAACTCGCCGTCCATCTCGAGATCAGGACGAATGTTTCTTGCTATTTCAAGCGCTTCGGTTACTTTCTCGACCTTAGCGTGCGCCGCGCTCCCTTTTGTAGAAAACGACAAAAAGGCGATCTTCGGTTTCTCACCCGAGAGCAGCTTATGGCTCTGCGCCGATTCTATGGCTATCTCAGCCAATTGTTTCGGATCGGGGTCCGGGACAACACCGCAGTCGGCAAATGTATAAGCTTTTTGCCGGTCGGGAGAGATCATAAAAAAACTACTCGAAAGCAATTCAGTGCCCTTTTTCAGACCGATAAACAGCAGTGCGGCTCGCGCTACCGCTGCGCTCGTGTTTACCGCCCCCGCAACAGAGGCATCCGCCTTCCCGGAGGTAACCATCAGTGCGCCGAAATTGACGGCTCTTTTCACTTCTTCTGCCGCCTCTTCTCTGGTTTTTCCGCGTTCGCCGAGCAGATCGAACGCAAGGTCGGTAAATTCGTTTTCGTGTTCGGAAGATTCCGGGTCGATTATCGAAACACCTTTTAAGTCAATCCGGTTATCGAGAGCAGTCGATTGGACAGCGCTGATTTCTCCAAGCAGCGTAACGTCCGCGATTTCAGAATCTATAAGTTCTCTCGCAGCCAGTAAAGTCCTGACGTCCTCCCCTTCCGGAAGCACCAACTTCACACTGCCGCTCTTCGCCCCGTCAATTATTCTCTGCATCTGATTCAAAGATCAACTGCCTGAGAACTTTTCCCGGAGTTTATTTTCCACGTAATCCGGAACGTAATCACTCACATCACCGCCGAAACTCGCTACTTCCTTGACGATTGTTGAATTCAGGTGGATATATTCCTGCGCGGGCGTTAGAAACACCGTCTCGAAATCAGCATTCAGCTTCCTGTTCATCAGCGACATCTGGAACTCGTATTCAAAATCGGAGACAGCCCTCAAACCCCTTATCATTGCCGAGGCGTTCACGCTTCTTATGTACTCTGCGACCAAACCGTCAAATTGTGCAACCTCCACGTTTTCTTCGCCCTTTAGAGCCTGCCGGATCATCTCTTCCCTTTCGTCGAGATCGAACAGGGGAGTTTTTCCGGTGTTAACGGCGACCGTTACTATGACTTTGTCGAACAGCTTCAATCCTCTCCTGATTATATCCACATGCCCGTTTGTAATCGGGTCGAACGTTCCCGGATAGACGGCTAATCTCAATTTTTACTCCCGAACAAGTAGATCATTGAACCCCCGAATTTCTTTTCCCGGTCAGGTTGTGCATGCAACTTTTTATTCCCATCCGCAGGAGCCTCTAACACGAAAGAACCGCCGTTGTTTAATACCATTAATGCTGCAGACGTCAGTTCAGGCGTTTTTTCATAACTGTACGGCGGATCCGCGAATATTAAGTCCCATCTTTCACTCTTGCTTTCCGCAAGAAATTTCAGGCTGTCTTTCCTTCGGAGAATCGCTCTGTCACCTTCCCCTAATTTCGCTACGTTTTTTCTGATCAATCCAATAGCTTCTTGCGACACTTCCACGAACGTCGCTTTGATCGCACCTCTGCTGAGCGCCTCGATCCCCAGGCTTCCGGTGCCTGCGAACAGATCAAGCACTTTAATTCCCTCAATATCTCCAAGCACGTTGAATATCCATTCTTTTGTTCTGTCGGTCGTGGGCCGGATTTCGTTCCCTGAGAGAGCTGCAAGCCGGTTGCCGCGATGTAAGCCGGAGATTACCCTTACCATTTGTCAGGAGAGAGCTCTACTGCCCGGATTGACCAATTTTAAGTAAAGCGACAGGGTCGATACCGATTCGTCTATGCCTAATATTGCCGCCCGTGAAACTTCATAAGCCGCATCGAGTTTCATCAGAGAATCAATGAACAGCACTATCGATTCGTTGGCGCCCTCAACCGCTATTTCAACAGGAGTAATAGAGCTGCCGTTCCTCCTTGCTTCTTTTCCCGCATCAAATTTTTTGAGATTCAGTCCCGACTTCGCCAGGTTATC
>JADFGO010000095.1 GCA_022567655.1 Candidatus Neomarinimicrobiota bacterium | reverse complement strand
AAAAGTTGAGATTTCGGATATTCTCGACAGGGATGTGACGGAGGAAATTCTGTCCGCGTTTGGTATCAGTTCATCTGATTTATATGAGAATTGTCCGGTTCAGATAGTGTCGACTGGTGGACCGAAAGTCATGCTCGGATTACAGAGTTCGGAGCTGTTGAATTCTCTGGAACCATCTCTGCCCCGGTTAAAAGAAATCAGCAAAGCAATTAATTGTCCCGCTTATTTCTCTTTTACATTCGATACAGGACGAGAAGATATATTGACAACAGCGCGAATGTTTGCGCCTGCCATCGGTATAAACGAGGATCCTGTTACAGGAAACGGGAACGGTCCGCTCGGAGCGTATTTAGTTCACAACAGGCTCGTCGAACATGACGGGAAGGAATTCAGGTTCAGGGGAGAGCAGGGAGTGGCAATGGGCCGCCCCGGATACGTAGATGTCGTTGTTGAAATATCGGATGGCGAGCCGGAAAAAGTAAAAGTAAGCGGAAGAGCACTGACCGTTTTCACAACGGAAATAACGCTTGATGACATAATATGATTGAGCCGGCGGAGTTCTAATTCAGTGAGAGAAGTACCTGATCCGGCATTCAGTTTCATCTACATATTATAAGAGCAGATCGGCGTCAGCCCCTTATATCTTGAGAAGCTGCTGCTTTCAAGTTCGAGGAGCTGTTTCTTACGCCAGAGCCCTCCCCCATAGCCATGCAGGTTTCCGCCGGATTCAATTACCCGGTGACAGGGGATTAAAATAGATAAATAATTCGCCCCGTTTGCCCTGCCGACCGCACGAGAGGCGCCGGGCTTTCCAATCTTATGGGCGATCTCACCATAGCTCCGGGTCTCACCGTAGGGTATCTTCTCCAATTGATTCCAGACATCCATTTCAAACGCCGTACCCGAGACGTCGATCCTGACACTGAATTGCTTTAGCGACCTGTAAAAATAATCATCAAGTTGAGATTGCAGTTTAAGAAGGTGTCCGGAAATCCCCTGAACAAGGTCTTTCTTATACCGTTTCCGTACGCGGGACAATATATGTTCAACCCCGCCCCGGTCATGCCATTCCAGAAAACATACTCCTTCATCCGTAGCACCGCCGATCATCTCGCCTAAAGGGCTTTGCAAGTTCGAATAGATTATTTTATCGGTCGGCATGAATCTCTCCCGGGGAAGTTCCGAATTCTTTCAGAAAGGCATCGCGGAACCCGCTGAACGATTCGAATCCGCTCTCGAAACAGGCCGTGAGATAGTCATTGCCGTCTTCGAGTAATTCTCTCGCGTATTTTAGACGAATCTTTCTGTGAAACGCCAACGGAGTCGAATCGAGATGGATCTTGAAATACCTCCGAACGGTGGAAATGTTTGTACCTGTCATATCCATAAGCAGATTTTCATTCAATTTTTCACCGCGCCGGGTTTTCATGAAGTTTATCACTGCCGGCAGCCATTCAGGAAGCACATCGGGGTAGCGTTCGGATTTGCACCGTTTACAACCGCGAAGACCGGCTGCAATGGCTTCTTCCCGTGTGTTAAAAAAGACGACGTTTCCGAGTTTGGGAAGTTTGGCTTTACATGAAGGAAGACAGTAAATCCCGGTAGTCAAAACCCCAACGTAAAACTTTCCGTCATAGGACGGATCGGACTCTCTCATCGTGTTGACCATCTGACCGTATCTCGGTAAATTCATGAGAAAAATATAGTGTGCAGACGAAATAGTGTCTACCGATTTTCGTGCAAGGAACTGAAAATTTCAGCGCTTAAATTGCTATTGAATGCCGTAAATGATACTTTAGCGGGGCGCAATTTCGTGAGAAACTGCCTAACCGGAAAACTTTACGAATGAACTTACCCGACGATGTAGAGGTCGAAACTTTCGATGAGAGATATGCGGCTGATTTTAAGCGGCTGAACTTGGAATGGATCGAAATGTATTTCAAAGTGGAGGATTTTGACAAGAAACATCTTAATAACCCCCGTGAATATATCATAGAGCCCGGAGGTGAAATTTATTTTGTAGTTGAGGACGGTAAAGTCAAAGGCGCATGCGCTCTAATATTTCATGAAGAGGGCGTATATGAGATCGCAAAAATGGCTGTTGACGCTGACTCAAGAGGGAAGGGCTACGGTAATCTGCTGATGGAAGCATCGATAGAAGGCGCTCGTGAAAAAGGCGCGGACAAAATATTGATCGTTTCAAATACGATATTAGAACCTGCAATAAATTTATATAAGAAATACGGATTTCAGACAAAGCGCCTCGGTCAGAACCCTGATTACGAAAGGGGAAATATCGAAATGCAGCTAGATCTGAAACATTGAATAAACCGGAGAGTGGTTATTGCAGCATAATCGGATAATAGGGGGAAAATCTGTCTGCATTTTTCTGGGTGTTTTAATTTTCTCTTCGTCAGGCTATCCCCAGCAGTGGGATTTACGGGGTCAATTATCCTTTAGCGTTAATGCCTCAAACGACCCGTCAGCAGAACGCTCTAATATCGATCAACTTATCGGTTACATACCGACCCTATCGGTTTATCCCGAGCAGAGTCTGTTCGAAGGAATTGATTTCGAGGCTGCATTAAATTTGAACGTTCAGTTCGATGGATTCTTCGGGAGTGGAAATAAGGGAACAGATGGAAGCAGCGAATTTCATCGACTCTGGGTACGTTACAGTTCTGAATCGGTCGAGTTCAGATATGGTCTACAGAAGATAGCGTTCGGACCCGGATTGATTCTCAGACCGCTCAGGTGGTTCGACAGTTTA
Organism: Candidatus Neomarinimicrobiota bacterium; assembly: GCA_022567655.1. NCBI lineage: Bacteria > Pseudomonadati > Fidelibacterota > Fidelibacterota bacterium. Next base: position 5,159 of record JADFGO010000095.1, on the reverse strand, counting down.
GACCCAAAGGACCCTACGGGGCAGACCGATGCGGTGACGTCAGCGCGTTTCCGGTATTTCGGTAAGCATGATGTTACGTATTGGGGGTGGGCTGTCCATCCGGAGAATTCTGAATTGTTCTCACCGGGAGGGCGGATCGAGTTACCGGTTCCGGTTGTGGGGGAGCTGGGGCTGACATACCATCATCGCCCCGGTTACGAAGGAGACAAGATTCCTGACAATTCCGGGATGCCGTTTGTGCATCAGTCGTCTCAGGAAGACAGGTATGGCATAGACATACGTGCCGACGTTGTAATCGGGATATGGGCGGAAGCTGTTGTTGCAAAGTCGTCAGGGGGAAATCCTTTTTATCGTATTGACCGCAGCGTTTACATGATAGGCGGAGATTATACGCTATCTGTTGGAAATGGACTTTATCTATTAGCGGAACATATGTTCGACAGGGTCGAATCAAAGTTTCTGAGGACCCAATTCAACAGGGAGTTTACGGCATTCATGATGAATTATCCGATTGGAATATTCGATCAGGTTGCTTTAATTTTTGAATACGATTGGGACGGGGAAAGGATGTTTAATTTTTTAAAAATATCGAGAACTTACGATAATTTAACGGTGAATTTGATACTGTTCGACAACCCGAAACGGGATGAGTTCACCGAGGTTGAGCTTTCGGGAGCCGGAAACGCCGGCTTCGGTACGGGTTTTCAGGCTGTATTAGTATACAATCATTGATGGAGCAACCGAATGGCGAATGAAAATATCGTTGAGATCGTCGATCTTGTAAAGGATTTCCCGATTGCGAATAGATCTTTCAGGGCGCTGAAAGGGATAACGACAAATATCAGAGCAGGTGAATTCACGGGGCTTGTAGGTCCTTCCGGATCCGGGAAAACAACGTTGCTGAATATAATCGGCGGTCTTGATTCACCGACCGAGGGGTCGGTAAGCGTGCTGGGCGCGCCGCTAAAAGGGAAATCAAATAAGGAACTCGCGGATTTACGGAGAACAGGCATCGGGTTCATATTTCAGGGTTACAACTTACTCCCTGTTTACACCGTTTATGAAAACGTAGAATTTCCACTACTGCTCTTAGACATGGATTCTGAAAATAGAGACAGATTGGTCAGAGAGGCTATCGAATGGGTAGACCTGCCTGACAAAATCAAATCACGTCCCGCACAGCTGAGCGGGGGCGAAAGCCAGCGGGTAGCAATAGCGCGCTCAATAGTAAAGCGCCCGCCGATGGTGATAGCCGACGAGCCGACGGCAAATTTGGACGCTAAGAACTCTCACAGAATAATGAAAATACTATTGAAACTTAACAAAGAATTAGGCACTACGTTCATCTTTGCCACGCACGATGAAAAGGTAATGGGATACCTGTCAAGAATATTGAATCTCGTGGATGGCAAGATCGAAAGCGACGACCGGATAGAGAGTCCCGAATTTGTGGAGAACAACTGATGGTCACTCTCAAGTTGGCGGTTAAAAACCTGCTCGGCGCCGGCATGCGAACCTGGCTCAACGTAATCGTTACATCGTTTTCGTTTACAGTCATAATATTTTTTAACGCGATGTACGACGGAATGAGAGAAGATTCAAAACGGATAATGCTCGACACGGAAGTAGCTGGCGGGCAGCAGTGGCATCCTGAATACGATCAGTTCGATCCGCTGACCATAGAGGATAGTCATGGTGAGATCCCTGCTGATCTGCTTAAATATGTGGAGAGTGGAGAGGCAATGCCGGTTCTTATCAGACAGGCGACTTTCTACATGAACGGCAGAAGTTCCGTTGGTACATTTAAAGGAATAAATCCTCATCAAGAGACGGTAAGGATGCCGGTGCAGGCTTTAAGTACGTATAACGGAAGTTATATTCCTGCAATAATCGGCAGCGGAATGGCGAAAAAAACCGGTTTGGAAAAGGGGAGCGTGTTCACAGTCAGATGGCTCGATGCAATGGGCACATATGATGCTGACGAATTCGAGGTGGCGGAGGTAATTCAGCTTGACAATTTTCGGCTGGATAGGGGGCAAATCTGGCTCTCGCTCGAGAAAATGCGGGAGCTGCTCCGGATGCCGGGAGAGGCAACCTATGTTGTAATGAACACGGATTATGCACATGAATCGGGATTGAATGAGTGGATTTACAGGGATATCGGATATTTTTTGAAGGACATAGATGCTGCGATCGAAGCTGACAAGGTATGGGCTAATACTATTTTTGGATTGCTTCTTATCATGGCGGGACTGGGGATATTCAACTCGCAGGTTCTTTCGATATTTCGCCGTAAAAAGGAGATCGGCACATACATGGCTCTGGGTATGACGAGAAATCGAGTGATAGGCCTGTTTACCCTTGAGGGTGGACTGCACAGTGTATTCGCGCTCTTCGTAGGGGCGCTGTACGGAACGCCGCTCTTTTATTATCTTGCGACCAGGGGAATATCGTTACCTTACGGAGACGAGGCGGGAGTAGTCAGCAGCGGCAGTCTATATCCCGTTTTCGGAGGAGAATTGATCTTAGGCACAACACTGCTTGTCGCCGGTATCGTAACCGTTGTGAGTTTTCTGCCGACCCGAAAAATAGCTAAAATGACACCCACGGAAGCGCTGCGGGGAAAGATAAACTAAATGATCGGGTTTTTATTAAAAGGCGTAGTCAGAGACAAAATAAGGAGTGTTTTCAGTTTGATAGTCATATTTCTCGGTGTGACGTTCTCTGTTATGATGGTAGGGCTGATGGCGGGAATATTTAACGATTTCATCCGCGCAAATGCCATGCTGGATGCCGGTCACCTGAAGATCATGACCCGCGCTTACGATGAACTGAGCGATATGGCTCCGAACGATCTTGCGATAATCGGCGTTGATTCACTGCTCGACGACTTGAATCAACGGTATCCCGATATCCTCTGGACACCGAGAATAAAATTGGGCGGTCTGATCGACGTGCCGGACGAAAATGGTGAGACCAAAGTGCAATCGCCCGCCTTGGGTCTCGGGATCGATCTGCTTTCGCAGGGTTCGAGGCAGGCGGACCTAACGGGTATTTCGAAATCTCTCGTACGCGGGAGGCTGCCGGAGTCACCGGAAGAAGCTCTGTTGAGCGACAGGTTCGCACTGAAGCTCGGAGTTGAACCGGGAGATATCGTAACTCTTGTCGGATCGACAATGTGGGGTAGTCTAACCACATTCAATTTCAAAATATCCGGTACGCTCCACTTCGGGATTCCCGTAATGGACAGGAGTGCCTTTGTTGTCGATATTGAAGGGGCGCGCATGGCTCTTGATATGGATGATGCCGCTTCGGAAATACTCGGAATATTCAGAGATGAACTCTACCACGTCGAACGCAGCGGGTTCGTTAAAAGTGAGTTCCTGACTCGTCAACGGACAGGCGAGTTCGGGTTTTTGATGATACAGCTAAGGGACCAAAACGACATCGGTTTGATTATGGACAGAGCGAACATCTATATAGCGTTCATCGTCGGCATCTTTGTTTTTCTCGTCGTGCTCGTGGTATGGAACTTCGGCCTGATGAACGGACTCCGGCGATACGGCGAGATCGGGATTCGGCTCGCAATGGGAGAAACGAAAGGACACGTCTTCCGAACTCTGTTAATCGAATCTGCGATAATCGGCGTCATAGGAACGATACTCGGCATGATAGGCGGATTATCGATAGTGTATTATCTTCAGGAAGTCGGAATAGATTATTCTGATCTGATGGAAGGATATAATATGCTGATCTCCGGTGTGATGAGAGCGCAGATCACACAAGGAACATTATATGTGGGAATCATTCCGGGTATATTCGCTTCGATGCTGGGAACAGCGTTGGCAGGAAGAGGGATATACAAGAGGGAGCTTTCGCAGCTCTTTAAGGAGTTGGAAACTTGAAAAAATATTTTGTGGTTTTTCTTTTGCAGTCAAGTTATGCGGTTTTTTTATCAGCCCAAACGCAGCCGGATGCCGGTGAGATAATTAGGGCAGTCGACAGAAACATGTCAGCGAAGACAACAATACTTGAAAGCAAGATGATAGTACACGGTAGAAGGGCGAGTAGAACAATTTCATCAAGATCGTGGATGTTAGGACGGGATAAGGCTTTTACCGAATACCTCGCGCCGGCTCGTGAAAAAGGCACAAAGATGCTTAAAATAAAAAACAACATGTGGACCTACTCCCCGCAAACAGATCGGATTATTCAGATATCGGGGCATATGCTTCGACAGTCCGTCATGGGTTCCGACCTTTCATACGAAGACATGATGGAAGACCCCAAATTGTATGACGATTATGAATCCACGATAGTAGATCAAGAATCTATCGACGGCAAAGATTGCTGGGTTATCTTACTCAGTGCGAGGCGGGATGGACTGGCGTATAATTCAAGAAAGGTGTGGATAGACAAAGAACGAATGATACCGCTGCGGGAAGAGCTCTTCGCAAAAAGCGGAAAATTGATCAAGTCCTTAAGCATAAAGGAGATAATGCAGATAGGTGACAGGTGGTACCCGAAAGTATGGGTGTTTAAGGATGAATTGAAATCAAACAGCAGGGGAACAGAATGGGTGATACTGAAGGTGGAATTTGACAAGCATATTCCGGAAAGCCGTTTTTCAAAATCAGCCTTGAGAAAATGAATTTAAACTATTACCGTCATGCTGAGCGCTCCGGGGAGCCTCTGGTGAGGGAGACGAAGCATAATATGAAAGAGTTATACCCTTCGACTTCCCGCCTGACATTCGTCGGGCGGGCGCTCAGGGTGACGGAGGTTTTGTAGGCGCGGGTTTGAGACTCGCCGCATATTTAAGGAGGGTTAATAGTAGTCCCGCTATAAGGAACAGATTTGCAGGATGCGCTCATTTGTCCGGGACTCTTCGTCCCGAAGCTTCGGGAATCAGAGTGACACATAGAGTGCGAGTCAGCGCCACCGCTTTCAGCGAGACTTCGCTCGCCATGACCGCGCTCAAATAACACCTAGATAGTCTCTATACTATTAGTAAAATGGAAAATATTAGTGAGTTGTATGAGATAGCCCAGCCATTTATGGCTGGGCTAATGAAGAGGAATTTACATGGCGACTATCACCCTGATTCACCTGATATTTTGGGGGAAGTTCAGGCTTTATCTTTCCGCTTGATGATTGCG
>JADFGO010000094.1 GCA_022567655.1 Candidatus Neomarinimicrobiota bacterium | reverse complement strand
ATCTATCAAAAGCAACGTGTTGTAATTCGTGAGCTAAGATATATTCGAACCTATCGCTACTTGTATGCGCAAAGACAACCGGCCTGGCAAAATAATTTGCATCATCACGCACTGTTTTTAACCCGTTTGAATCATACAGTGGAAGATTCAGAGGAGATACTAACTTTCGCCATCTCCTCAATTCCTTTTTTAGAGTCACAGCTTCAGGAGTAAAAAATAAAGCCCGTCGTCCAGAGGGTTCCAATGAAGCATAATCAAGTAGATAATGAGTACCTTCAAGGTCAATTCAGTGTCTGTCTTTATATTCTTGCTCAGCTCTTCTTGCAAATTTCAATATTTCTTCAATGAGAATAAAGCAGAAGTTGGAATTGAAATAGTCCCATGCCATGCACTTCATAAACAGATGTCAACGGGTGTTTCATACGGTGAACAGCTCGTATATGATATAGAAAGATTGAGAAGACATTTTCCTGCTGTGCCGGTCAAGGTAGTTCTTATTGATGTCGATTGAGTAATTCGAAGTAATATTTAGTTTATACATTTTCTTAAATATTATACTCCTGCAGGCTCTTCACTTTCAGCACACCGCCGCTTTTGAGTGCGCGGATGCCGCGGACAGCGGCGGCGGCGCCGGATATGGTGGTTATGCATGGTATCTGGTATTTTATCGCCGCGTCACCGATGGCGCGCTCGTCGAAGCGTGAGGAACGTCCGAGCGGAGTGTTGACGATCAGTTGTATCTCGCCGTCTATTATCAAATCGACCACGTTAGGTCTGTTTTCAGCCACTTTGTAGACTTTTCTGACGTTTAGTCCATTCTCCTTCAGCAGTTTGCTCGTTCCGTCGGTGGCGATCAACTCGAACCCGAGTTCAGAGAAATCGCGTGCGATCTCCACTACTTTTCGCTTATCGGCGTCGTTCACGCTGATGAATACACCGCCCGACTCCGGCAGTTTGTGTCCTTTTGCCCAGAACGCCTTGGCGAACGCCTCGCCGAAGGAGTCTGAAATTCCCATCACCTCACCTGTCGAACGCATCTCCGGTCCTCCGTAAACGGATATGCCCGGAAATTTCGTAAATGGAAATACAGGTTCTTTTATGGATATGTGCTTCAAGACCGGAATCTCCTTGACGTCCTGTTCCTTTAACGTTATCCCGACTGCAACCTTCGCCGCTATCTTCGCTAATGGCACTCCTGTTGCCTTGCTCACGAATGGCACCGTTCGGGAACCTCGCGGGTTTGCTTCTATGACATATACTTCGCCGTCCTTTACGGCGTACTGGACGTTCAGGAGACCTCGAACATCAAGCGCACTTGCGATCTTAGCCGTGTATTCTTTCATAATCTTGAGTTCACCGCTGCCCACCTGATACGGCGGGAGGACACATGCGGAATCGCCCGAATGAATCCCCGCTTCTTCTATGTGCTGCATTATGCCGCCGATCATCACTCGCTCGCCGTCATATATTGCGTCCACGTCAAACTCGACAGCGCCCTCTAAGAAGTTATCTATGAACACGGGATGCTCCGGAGTCACCTCCGCCGCTTTGATCATGAACTCCCTCATCATATCTTTATCGTAAGCGATCTCCATCCCTCTCCCGCCCAAAACATAGGAGGGTCGGACAAGGACCGGAAACCCTATTTTATTCGCGACTTCGAGCGCCTTTTCGACCGAATTTGCGACACCGTATTCAGGATGCTTTATCTTCAGATCGTTCAAAACCGTGCCGAATTTCTCTCTGTCTTCCGCGAGATCGATGTTCTCAGGGGAAGTACCGAAAATATTACAACCCGCCTCTTTAAGTTTTTTTGCGAGTTTCAGCGGTGTCTGTCCGCCGAATTGAATTATCACACCGTCCGGTTTCTCCGCATCTACTACGTTCATCACGTCCTCAAATGTCAATGGCTCGAAGAAGAGTTTGTCGGTTGTATCGTAATCGGTGCTGACCGTTTCCGGGTTGCAGTTTATCATGGAAACCTCAAATCCTTCCTCTCTTAAAGCCATAACCGCATGCACGCAGCAGTAATCGAACTCGATTCCCTGCCCTATCCTGTTCGGACCGCTGCCGAGAATGATCACGCTTTTGGAATCGTTCCTGACATGCTCGGTCTCGTCCTCGTAAGTAGAATACATGTAGGGAGTGTTCGAGCGGAACTCTGCGGCGCATGTATCTACCGTCTTATACACAACTTCTACCCCAAGTTTTTTCCGTTCCTTCCGAAACTCTACTTCGTCGATCCCTGCCACTGAACTTATATGAGCATCCGAAAATCCGCTCTCTTTTAGCCTGCGAAGGAATTCTTGATCGTATATCGAACCGTTCTTTAGGGCGTCATTCAGCTCTTTTTCCTCATCTACTATCGTTCTGATCTGATAAAGAAACCATCGGTCGATTTTGGTAAGCGAGTAAATTTCTTCAACATCCAGACCTGCTATAAACGCCGCCCGAAGATCGAATATCTTTTGACTCCTGACCATTCCGAGGTTCGCCCGGATCTTTTTCCTGCTCTGCCCGTTTAAACCGTTCCGGGTCGCGCGTATCGACGGCTCTTCGAGTCCGCTCCTGCCTATTTCTAAAGACCTGAGAGCCTTTTGAAGCGCTTCGCGGAAGTTCCTGCCGAAAGCCATTACCTCACCCACCGCCTTCATTTGTACTCCCAGACGCTTGTCGGTTTTTGGGAACTTCTCGAAATCCCATCGGGGTATCTTGACAACCACGTAATCGAGCGCAGGTTCAAAACTTGCAGGGGTTTCGCCTGTTATATCATTCCTGATCTCATCGAGTCTGTAACCCACCGCAAGTTGAGCGGCTATCTTCGCAATCGGGAATCCGGTCGCCTTGCTTGCGAGTGCGGAACTCCTTGATACACGGGGGTTCATCTCGATAACCATCATTTCTCCGCTGTCCGGGTGTACAGCGAACTGAATGTTCGAACCGCCCGTTTCGACACCGATCTCACGGATCAGAGCGATAGATTTATCCCGCATCTCCTGATACTCGACGTCGGAAAGTGTCTGCTGCGGCGCCACCGTTATGCTGTCACCCGTATGAACTCCCATCGGATCGAAATTTTCTATCGAACAAACTATGACCACGTTATCCGCTCTGTCACGCATAACTTCCAACTCGTACTCTTTCCAGCCTATTATCGACTGCTCTATCATCACTTCTGAAATCGGACTTGCCGACAACCCCATCTCCACCTGCTCCCTGTACTCTTCAATATTATATGCGGTATTCCCACCGGATCCTCCCAATGTGAAGGCAGGACGAATAATCAGAGGGAATCCGATTTCGCTGATTAACTTCTCCGCTTCTTTCCATGAAGTGACTATATCTCCGTCGGGAACTTTTAATCCGACGGCGGCGGCAGCTTTCTTGAACAGATCCCTGTCTTCCGCCTTTTTGATCGCCTCGAGCTTCGCTCCGATCAGCTCAACGCCCTGTTCGTCAAGAAATCCTGATTCCGCAAGCTCAACCGCAATGTTCAGGCCGGTTTGCCCTCCCATAGTCGGCAATATGGCGTCGGGTTTCTCCTTTTTAATAACCTCCTCCAAGACCGGGACGGTTATGGGTTCAATGTAAGTCGCATCGGCTAATTCAGGATCGGTCATAATAGTCGCGGGGTTACTGTTCACCAAGATTACCCTTATCCCTTCACGCTTGAGGACTTTGCACGCCTGCGTACCGGAGTAGTCGAATTCCGCTCCCTGCCCGATGACTATAGGACCGGAGCCGATTATCAATACTGATTCAGGCTTCTTCAACTCATTTATTTCTTATTATTCATCATATCTATAAACCTGTCGAATAGGTATCGGCTGTCGTGCGGTCCCGGAGCTGCTTCAGGATGATACTGGACAGAAAACAGCGGTAACTGTCTGTGTCTTAAACCCTCCACCGTTCCGTCGTTCAGGTTTACGTGAGTGATCTCCACTTCCTCTCCGTTGACGGAATCGGCCGAAACCGCAAACCCGTGGTTTTGAACCGTGATTTCGACCTTTCCGGTCGATTTGTCCAATACAGGATGGTTCGCTCCCCTGTGTCCGAATTTGAGTTTATACGTCTCAGCTCCCAATGCATGAGCCAATAGTTGATGCCCGAGACAGATACCGAAAAGAGGGACATAACTTAGCAGTTCCTTTATACATTCGATGGCGTAACCCACAGCGGCAGGGTCGCCGGGACCGTTTGAGAGGAGTATTCCGTCCGGCTTGGATTTGATTATCTCTTTGGCTGACACAGTCGCGGGAAAGATATTTCCGCCGCATTCTCTTTTGATCAGCTCTTTAATGATATTACCCTTTATACCGTAATGGATCACCGCGACTTTAAAAGCGCTCTCTTCTCCGCCGAAAGGGCGAACCTCTTTGGAGCTGACCGAAGAAGCGAGTTCAGAACCTGTCATCTTATCGGAAGATTTAACTTTCGAGATCAGCTCATCATCGGGTAGCGTCGAAGAGGTTATCATGCTTCTCATCGCCCCGGCTTCACGAATCCTGCGGGTCAGAGAACGCGTGTCAATGCCCTGTAAGCCCGGTATATTGTGTGTCTTCAAGAAATCGTCGAGCGTACTCTCTGAACGGTGATTACTCGGGTACTCACACAGCTCCTTGACGACCAGTCCCCTGAGAACGGGAGCATCGGATTCCATGTCCTGACTGTTGACTCCGTAATTGCCGATGTGCGGATAGGTCATGAGTACGATTTGCCCGGCGTATGAGGGGTCGGTGATTATCTCCTGATATCCCGACATAGAAGTGTTGAAGACAATCTCTCCGAACACTTCCTCCTCTGCTCCGAATGACTTGCCATGATAAACGGCTCCGTCCTCGAGTATCAGTCGTACCTTCACAGGATACATCCTTTGAGGCGTGAACGGCTGACTCCGAATCGATTAAATCGGAACCTGTTGAAACGAAAAGGAAAAGAAATAATGGAAGGTGTCAGGGTTGGGATATCTGCCTTTCCCGGCACCATATCCCGCTAAATATCCGCAGGTAGAGATTGCATTTGCATCAGTTGATAGTAACTTTCAACATCGAGTAATGCAAGTATAAAATTATTTCCTGCGAGTCAGGATTTACCCGCCTGGCATCAGTCGGACAGGTCCTGACCGCTCATGCTTCGACTCCCCGCCTAACATCAGTTGGGCAGGCGCTCAGCATGACAGAGATACTGAGAATTTCCCCTTCCGGGAATATTCATTCTGCGCGGAAATAATGTGCCTCAGGATGGTGAAAAACGAGAGCGCTGACAGAAGCTTCAGGCTCCATCATGAAGCCGGACGTCAATCTGACTCCGATTTTCTTCTCCGGCTGGAGCAGCTCGAACAGTTTTGCCTGATCCTCCAAATCCGGACAAGCCGGATAGCCGAAGGAAAGACGGATCCCGCGATACTGCGCCTTGAAGATCTCTTTTAGAGTCATATCTTCTTTGTCGGGGAATCCCCATTCGTCTCTTATCCTTTTATGGATCATTTCTGCAAGAGCCTCGGAAGTCTCTATCGCCAGCGCTTGAAGTATAAAGCTGTCGAGATATCTGCCCTCTTCCTTCCATTTCAATGCTATTTCATTAGGCTCTTTACCGCAAGTCGTTATAAAAATTGCTATTGAGTCTCCGGTGCCGTTGGGCGCCACCCAATCAGCGGCGCAAGCGTACGGATCCTTATTTTGTCTCGGCAGATCCAGCCTGAGAGAACCGTTATCCGATTTCCAGAATATACGGTTATCCTCCGACCATGACTCAACCCACAAGTAGAGCGCTTTGGGCTGGAACCAGTCTGATTGTTTAACCTTGTCCATTACCCTTTGAACCGCCATCCTTACCTTTTGGGCTTGCTTGTCCTCTCCATCTGAAAGTCGCGCTTCGGGTCGGGGAAGCCCCAGATGTTTGCCGTAGAGCATCTTCTTATTTATATAAGAAAACACATCATCCAAATTATCCGGAATAAAGATATGGGGCTCAAAATCCGGAGCTTTGGGAATTTCGGATTCCTTCCAACCCGGCAGTACCTCCGGCATCGGTTCAGGTTTTATTTCAGCCCGTTTTTTCGCCCGTTCTATCCGTCTGTCCTGACTTGCCTGCCACTTCTCATACAACAGTTCTTTTTCCGAAGGGTCCTGAAGATTGTGACACAATGATAATCCCTTCATGGCATTTTCTGCGTAAAATACGATATTGCCGTACGCAGGTGATATCCGTGTCAACGTAAATTCTTTCGTGAGCGCCGCTCCTCCCACGATCATAGGTGTGTTTATCCCCGCAAATTTAAAGTCCTCGACGGTTGTGACCATCATCTGCGCAGATTTCACTAATAATCCCGAAAGCCCGACTATGTCTGGATTATGAATCCTGACCGCCTCAACGAGTTTTTCGGGCGGAACTTTGATTCCGAGGTTTATTATTTCATATCCGTTGTTCGAAAATATCATATCCACGAGATTCTTGCCGATATCATGGACGTCTCCCTTGACGGTCGCAAGTATTATCTTCCCCTTACTCGCAGCTTTTTCACCTTCGGGTAATTTGGTTTCAAGATAGCTGACCGCAACCTTCATCACTTCGGCGCTTTCGAGAACCTCTGCGATTATCAGCTGATTAGCGCCGAACCTTTCGCCGACTATCGCCATCCCGTCCATTAACGGTCCATTGATTATGTCGAGCGGTTTGTCGTCTTTTAAGAGTTCGTCAATATTTTCTATCAGATTTTCCCTGACCCCCTCGATGACCGCATACTCGATTCTTTCCTTGACGGGCATATCTTTCACCGATTCTTCCATCGAGGGTCGCGCCTCCCTGTAAAAATCGGCAAACCTTTCAATCGCGTCATCCCGCCTGTTATTGAGCAGATCAAGGGACAGCTCCCTCTCTTCATCGGGGATACTCGCGTATCTTTTCAAACCTGTTGCGTTCACAATTGCGAAATCAAGTCCGGCTTGTATGCAGTGATACAAAAACACTCCGTTCAGCACTTCCCTTCCCTCTTTTGGAAGACCGAAAGAAACGTTCGAAATACCTAATACGGTCTTCGATAAGGGGAATTTTTCCTTTATCGCCTTGACGCCGAGTATAGTCTGTTCGGCTGAACCTACATAGTTCTTATCACCGGTCCCGCAGGGGAAAACCAGCGGATCGAATATTATCTCTCCATCGGAAAATCCCATCTCGCCCGTCAGTAATCGATGCGCCCTCCCGGCTATTTCTAATTTTCGCTCTACCGTTATCGCCATTCCCTGATCGGGGTCCTCATCGATCAATCCGACCACAAGGGTCGCTCCGTATTTCTTTGCGAGCGACGCAACCTGCCGGATCTTTTCCTCACCGTCCTCAAAGTTCACCGAATTGATTGCGGGTCTGCCGCCGATGCTTTTCAAAGAAGCCTCCACTACATCGGAATCTGTTGTGTCGATCATTATCGGAGTTCTCGTCTTTCGGAGTAGAGGTTTCAGGGTTTTCAGGAAGTCGTCCAATTCTATCCTGTCCGGGTTTGCCGTGCATAGGTCCAATATCCCCGCCCCGCTGCGAGCTTGTGAGCGACCTACCTCCGCTGCCTCCTCGTACCTGTTCTCGGTGATAAGTTTCTTAAACTTTTTCGAGCCGATGACGTTCGTCCGTTCCCCGACGAGAACCGGTCTGTTGTCCTCTTCAAGCACCAAAGCCTCAGCGCCCGCCATTGCCGATTTGTCGAGTTCTTCCGGCAGCGCTCTCGGGCTGAATTTTGAGACCTTTTCCTTCATCATCCTGACATATTCATCGGTTGTCCCGCAGCAGCCGCCGACGAGGTTCACCCACCCGTTCTTTGCGAACCGTTCTATTATGTCCGACAGTTGCTGTGCGGTTTCATCGTACTCCCCATCGACGTTCGGAAGTCCTGCGTTCGGAACTACAGCCACAAAACCGGGATAAATATCAGAAAGCGTCCGGAGATGGTCGGTCATAAACTCGGGACCTGTGGCGCAGTTTATTCCGAGATAGAGAAGATCGAATGGAGCCAGTGTATATACAGCCGCCTCAATATT
>JADFGO010000093.1 GCA_022567655.1 Candidatus Neomarinimicrobiota bacterium | reverse complement strand
TATGTTCCGGATCCATCGTATCGTATGCGCCGCCTATTGTGAGTGTAGGCACTCGTATCTTGTGCAGATCGGATTTCCTGTCCCAGTTAACGAGCCTGCCGGAAGCGCCGAATTCACTCGGACCCTGCAAAAGTACATACACTTTCGGATTCATATGCTCAAACGCCCTGTTTACAGGATCGGGCCATTCTTCGGCAGGCATCCGAAGGAAATGCTGCTCGTAGTGATGCGGAACAAGCAGTTCCATATATCGGGGGTTGTCAAAATCATTGGCGGCTTCCAAAGCTCTCAGCTCTGACAGCACATCCGGGTCGATTCGCTTTGACAGCACTTCAGCGGCAAATTTATTGTAATCCGGTATGCTCGCCATCATGTTCGAGATGATCAGTCCTTTCAGATTATCCTGATATTTAAGAGCGTACTCTATAGCTAAAATTCCGCCCCACGATTGTCCGTAGAGATAGAAATTTTCCACCGTCAGATTCAGTGCTTTACGCACCTGCTCCACCTCTTCGACGAACCGCTCCGTCGTCCAGAGAGAACTATCATCGGGTTGATCACTGTAATAGGAACCGAGTTGATCGTAATAGTAATATTCTATCCCCGCTCCCGGGAAGTAGCTGTCAAACGCTTCCAAATATTCATGGGTAAACCCGGGACCGCCGTGCAGGGTCAGCACCTTGATCGAGGGATTATTTCCTATACGCTTCGTCCAGACTTTGAAATCCCCCTTTGGAGTGGACACACTTATCATCTTCACACCCCCGCTGAGGACGTCATCCCTGCCGGAATTGTCGAAATACGCATCCTTCGATGTGGTCTTGTCAGCCGAACAAGAAAAAGTGAGCAGCAGGAGAGCAAGAGCTGTCGTTATCTGACGCTGTATATTGCCTCCTTTCACTGAAGAAGTGTTATTTGTGCGATTCATACATTCCTCCCCATAAGATTGATTTCAGTCGGGGTCATAAAACAGTGACTCATACCGATTCTTGTTAACAATTATTCTCTTGGTTGATGTTCTAAGATAGGAAACAGAAATCGATCTATCCATATCTTTCGGTTCGAGGCGCAATTTCTTTTTGTGGCGGTCAGGAGTTAAGAAGTCCCGCCATCGGCGGAGGTCCGGACGCCTTAAGATCAATCGTACTGTGTCAGGGCAAGCCCTAACCAGCACTTTATTCCCCGTCGTGCTGAGCGCCTGCCCGACGGATGTCTGACGGGGAGTCGAAGCACCCTGAGATTCCTTCCTCGTCCGGACAGATGTGGGGGACGTCTCGCAGAGACTCCCTCGGAGCAGATCTGCGTCCCATGTAATCCGATAATTCAGCCGGAATTTGCCTTACTGATTTTGCCTTACTCCGAACCATTTTTCTATCCGATCCTTCTCAAACCTTATCTTATCCTGCTTGAATTCGACTGTGGGTCCTTCAAGGGAGACTTCGGGTTCAGGTTTTCCAAGAAAATTCGTGTTTAATTTCCCCACCATACCCTCACCCAACTCCACGAAACATGTACCTATTCCTTCATAACGCAGAGTACTTTCCTCACCTTTTATCTTACTCAGGATATCCGATACAACAACTTCCGCCCCGTTCTCCGCAAGAGCGCCTGACTTCGGAACGGCAAATTCCCCTACCGGTACGTTCGTTACATCGCCTATCGCATACACGTTTTCATACGGTGTCTCAAGATTATCCGTTGATATGGATATCCAGCCGCCGTTACCGAGAGCTGATTCCCGGATCACCTTCGGCGGCTTGTGAATCGGAATGCCGATAAACAGATCGTAAGGCATAGGCTCGCGATTTTCAATCACCGCTGATTTATTTGCAATATCGAGTTCCGTTACCTTGTGTTTGCTATACAGCTCGATATTTCTTTCCGTTAAAAGCTCTTCAATTCTCTCAGATACATTGGGAGCGATTGGAAGCGGAATCGGCGACGGGATCAGGACTTTAATATTCACATCGTCTCTTACGCCCTTCTGCTTGAAATATTCGTCTAACTGAAATGCCGCTTCGTACGGAGCCGGGGGACATTTATACGGTTTGCTGAAAATGCTGATAACGATCGTCCCTGACCGGAAATTATCAATTGCCGTATAGAGTTTCTCTCCCCCCTTCAGCGAGTAAAATTCATACCCTCCTTCCACGAATCCGGGGATAGCGTCCGGGAAAGTGTCGGCTCCGAGCGCTACGACCAAATAATCATATCCGAATTCACCGGAGACCGTTTTTACGTTTTTCTGTTCCGGGTCGATAAGCAGAATCTCATCGTGTATAAAGTTTACCCCTTCGATAGCAAGGTCTTTGTAGTATGATTTTACATCTTCTGCGGTGCGGCGTCCGAACATGACGTCAAATTTCGTGAATCCGATTATGAAATATTCGCTTTTATCTATGAGCTCAATAGTGTATGAATCATCGAGCTCTTTCCTCAAATTCAATGCGGTATCGAGACCTCCGAATCCGGCGCCTAATATCAATATTTTCTTATTCATTTTATTTCTTTCTTAATTAGCCATGGATAAATACAAAATATGACACTTGCGTATTAAAATGAAGAGTATAATTCATTCTTCGTTGGATTAGATAATTAATTTTGAGTGTGAATCAATAGCCCCGGACTTAAGTCCGGGGTTAATAAGAATCCCTAACACCCGTAACCATTTTAATGGTTTTCGTGGCAGTCAGGAGTTGTCCGCCAGGCATTTGTCGGACTGGTTCTGACACCCAATAGATAGAGGTTTTTCGGTCAGGATAAACGAAGTTCCGCCGGCGTTGGAGCGACGACGCGGCATTAGAAATCTCCTGAAGAATTTAGTTAAATCTACTTATTGCCGACATCAAGCCGATTGAATGATTATTACAACTTATGGAGGAGAGTCCGGGTCAGTTTAGAGGCTTTAAGAGAACGATATTCTTATATTGATTTATCTTGTCAGTTTGAAACGCCCAATTCCGCCTGGAGGACATGACATTGAAGGCAATTGTAGCGAACACCGGTAACATTTTCTTCCTCTTGTTCATTTTTAAATTCATTTAAAAAATGCGAATCAGGAACTTTAGTGGCTATATGCCCCTCGTCCAACTCCTCTCCTTCTAAATGGCAATCAAGACAGTCATTTGATTCTTTGGTAATTGAAAAATCGACAATACTGTGAGGTATTAAATTCGGAGCGATAAAATACGGTTTCTCCAAGAGAGAGCTTTCACCCGCTTCAACTTCAGTGTGGCGATTCATTCCCGGTTTCCCTTTTACCAATCCCTTTTCCTTGTAAACAACACGAGGTGTTGTGTTGCACGACGTAGTAATTACCAATGCTAAAATCAAAAAAATATTATATCGAAACAACTGTTTCATCGTTTAACACCAAGGTTAGACTTTTTCAATTTTTACTGCGCATTTTTTGAAATCTGCCTGCTTGGAAATAGGACAATAAGCGTCTAAGGTCAGGTTGTTTATCATTACGTCCTCATCAAACCAGGGCACGTACACCATTCCTTCCTGAGGAGTTACCCGACCTCCGATTTCGATGTGCAAGGTTATCTCTCCTCTTTTGGAGCTTAACTTTATCCTGTCGCCGTTTACGAGTCCGGCATTCTTAGCGTCTTCAGGGTGCAGGTTAGCCGTGGCATGCGGATACGCTTTATTGAGGTCGTCAACCCGTCTTGTCATAGTGCCGGAATGCCAATGTTCCAATACTCTCCCGGTGCACAGCCAAAGCGGATATTCTTCGTTAGGTATTTCCGGCGGCGGTTCATAAGGCCGGAACCAGATCGTCGCCTTGTTATCCTGCTTTTTATTCCCGTAAAATTGGACGTCCGAACCCTTTTCAACATATGGGTCGTAACCTTCCCTATATCTGATAATAGTTTCCTTGCCGTCCACAACGGGCCAGCGTAATCCTCTCGAATTATGATATTCATCAAACGAAGCCAGATCATGACCCTTTCCCAAACCAAACTTACGATACTCATCCCATATCGCCTTTTCCAGATAAAAGCCGGATGCTTCACTCGCATCTGAGGAGTTGTGTCCTTCCGGCAGCGGGTATTCCGCCGGAGAATAATCGAACAGTTTGGACAGACCCATCCGTTTTGCGAACTCGACCAGCTGCCACAGGTCCGACTTTGATTCACCGGGCGCGTCAACCATCTTTTTCCAGAAATGGGTTCTGCGTTCCGCGTTCCCGAACGCCCCTTCTTTCTCGACCCACATAGCGCTCGGCAAAACGACGTCCGCCACTTCAGTCGACCGGGTCGGATATACGTCTGAAACGATGATAAACCGCCCGTCCTTTAAAGCGCCTTTTTTATACCGGTTCAGATTAGGATATGCCTGAAAAGGATTTGCTGTCATGCTCCAGAAAACTTCCAAATCTCCTCTGTCAAGAGCCTGCATCATTGCGATGGCATGATACGAAGGCTTAGCGGGAATCGTTCCGGCGGGAATATTCCATATTTTCTCGGTTCTTGCTCTGTGCTTTGGATTGGTCACTACCATATCCGCCGGCAGGCGATGCGTGAATGTGCCGACCTCTCTGCATGTGCCGCAAGCGCTCGGCTGTCCTGTCAGAGAGTACGGCTGGTTTCCCGGCTCGCTGATCTTTCCCGTCAACAGGTGAAGGTTGTATATCAGGTTATTCATCCAGGTGCCGCGAGTGTGTTGATTAACTCCCATCGTCCAGAGAGAGATGACCTTCGTATCGGGATTTCCGTAAATTTCCGCCAGATAGAGTAGATCCGATTGCGATATTCCGCTTATCTCCCCGACGTATTCCGGCGTGTATTTAGAAACGGATTTCTCATACTCTTCAAGATCAATAAGCTCCGCCTTCTCCTTGAACTTGAAATTATCATCTAATCCGTAACCGATATTCTCCTTACCCTTCTTCAGCAGAACATGCTTCTCGAGGAAATCGTGATTGACCTGGTTTTTCTCTATTATGATCTTTGCGATTCCGTTTGCTATAGCCAGATCCGATTGAGGTTTAAATATTATCTCTCTATCGGCTAAGTCGGAGCTGCGATTCGTAATTGTCGTAAGATTTATCAGTTTGCCGTTCGGGTTGCTCAGCAACCTGTCGCTGATCTTCGAATGCAGTATCGGATGCATCTCGGCAATATTCGCCCCCCACAATATAAAAGCGTCACCCTTATCGAAATCATCATAACTGCCCATCGGTTCATCCATTCCGAATGTCGTCATGAAGCCCGCAACAGCGCTCGCCATGCAATGTCTTGCATTAACATCCAAGCTGTTCGATGCCAATCCACCTTTCCAGATCTTCGAGGCGGCGTAACCTTCCCAAATCGTCCATTGACCGGAGCCGAACATCGCAACAGCGGAGGGTCCTTTCTCCTTGATAGTTTTCTTAACTTTTTTCACGATCAGGTCCATCGCTTCATCCCATGACGCCTCTGTAAGCTCGCCGCTTTTGTCGTATTTTCCGTTTTTCATCCTGATCAAAGGCTTGGTAAGACGGTCATCCGCGTATTGTATAAAGGGAAGCGCGTACCCTTTGACGCAGAGAGTTCCCTGGTTAACCGATGATTTCGGGTCACCCTTAACAGCCATTATCTTGCCGTCTTTCACACCAACAAGAACCGAACAACCGACTCCGCAAAATCTACAAGGCGCTTTATCCCATTTGAGATCTTTTTCGGGGTCTCCTCTAAAAGGTTGGAAAGGATTAAAAAATATACCGCTCCCGGCTATGAGAAAGGCGCTGGAACTTTGAAGGAGGAATTCCCGTCTTGAAACATTGCTCATGTTCTTACCTTCTGCTTAAACACTATTGATATCTTTTGAGATAAATTTCCTTGAGCTTTATCGAATTATTCATCTTGCTTTCGCACTCACACAGAATACCCCCTCGTAAACTTGTTGTCCATATGTTACCGTTCAAATAATATTTTTGCAATGAGAAAATGAGAGAACTGCCTGAAAATCCTTTTTGTTTAACTCACATAACTGCTCTATTAAATATTCAGTTGAATTATTCTAACAGTATCAGTTCTTATCTTCGAGAGAATAACAATTAGCAGGTTTTACTAACGGGTCGTTTTTGAGATATGTTTTGTAGTTCGTCTCCCCTCCTTTTATAAAGGAGGGGGCTTTTTCCTCCCCCTTTGAAGGGGGTATCCGTCGGCTGACGGATGGGGGATGTGATTGTTGTGCATTGCTAAATCACACCCTCCGTCTTCAGACTTCGTCTGAATCCACCTCCCTCAAGGGAGGAGTCTATTGAATCACCACAATCAAGCAACTATAAGTGGGCGGGGTAGCCGATCATATCGAAATATCATAGGAAAGGCCTGCTCCGCCAGCGTCCGTAAACATGATGGCGGCGAGTTTGCGTTTTGGAGTGGAATCTGCCACTTAGTGCTCCAAACCCATCTTTTTTAGTAATTCACTGAATCTGGGGTCTGAGCGCAGACTGTCAAATTTTGGATCCACTTTGATATAGACTAATTTGCCTTCTCGTTTTTCATAGGCGAGTTCCAATTGTTCAAACGCTTTATCTTTTTGACCAAGGCGGGTATATAACACTGCTCTGATGATTGATGAGATACGGTCCGGGTCCGGGTAGCTATCCACCCATTCGAGAACATCCTGCCAATAGTCTGTCCAACTTGATACTGCAAAAGTCTGATGAGATTCCCAGAAAGCTTCAACGTTCGATCCAGCAAGACTACCTGATAACACATAGTGATCGATTGCCTGCTCATACTTTCCTTTTTGCTCGTAAACATTTGCGAGTACTGCGTACGCGCTGGTAAAGTTTGGGTCCATATCAAGCAATATATTCGCTTGATCTACCGCTCTGTCATATCGGCGGCTGTAGTAAAATATTCTTGCAGCCGTTTGATTTACATTAAGCGATACCGGATCGAGTTCTAAGGCAATTTTGGCCTCTTTTATTGCCTCATCTAATCTCCCAACGGCAGCTAAATACAGGGCGTAAAATTCATGAGCATTACTGTCGTTCGCATCGAGTTCGATGGCGCGCTTGAACTCTTGTTCCGCTCCCTTCCAATCCCAATCATGCGTTCGCTTCACATACGCTAAAGCCGTGTGTGCTTCCGCTAAATTGTCATCGATTTCTAATGCTTTCTTCGCAGCTACAGTTGCTTTCAAAAATGCTTCCCTCCGAGGCAGCAAATCATGATTAAAGTATCCTACTGCAGCATATGATTTCGACAATTCCGAATAAGCTAAGGCGTATAACGGGTCTTTGTCGAGTGCTAAATTTAAATACTCGATGCCCTTTTTTAATCCTTCTTTTGTAGCCTTGTTAGAGTAAAAACGACCTTTCAAATACAGATTATACGCCGCCAAATTTTCTGTATGTCGTTCAGCAACCGAAAATTCATCTTTTCCTACAAATTCAATTTTCAGCCTGTTAGCAATCGACTGAGATATCTCATCCTGTATAGCAAAAACGTCGGACATCTCACGCTCAAAGATTTCCGACCAGATGTGATAGCCGTCCTCTATGTTAATAAGCTGGGCGGTAATACGTAGTTTGGATCCTGACTTTCTAACGCTTCCCTCGAGGATTGTTTTGACGTTAAGTTTCTCTCCGACTTCCCGGATGTCTATCTTCTCTCCCTTGAACCTGAACGAGGAGGTCCGTGAGGCTACCCGCAGTCCGTTAATTTTTGTAAGGGCATTAATTATCTCTTCAGTCATACCATCACTGAAATATTCATTTTCGGGATCCGAACTCATATTTTCAAAGGGCAGAACAGCAATGGAAGCCATTGAATCTCGCTCACTTGAAATTCCTTCGAGTGTAGCCGACTTATCTGAAACAGTTTTATAGACATAGAAGCCGGAGAATATGATTATGACAGCCAATACGGCAAATGCCAGCCTCTTTCTAAATATTCCTTCATATCGTGGAATATTCACGGGAGGATCATCCCCAATCTCTGAAATCGCGAAAACTTCCATTGGCTCATCAACGTTTTTAAGATTTTGCTTACCCAAAGAATTCAGATTGAGTCCCGGTTGATTTTTAACGTCATCCCGAACTCTTGAAGAGACACTTATCCCC
>JADFGO010000092.1 GCA_022567655.1 Candidatus Neomarinimicrobiota bacterium | reverse complement strand
TTCCGATAAAGTTCGGTATGCCCCTTAACCACGACGGCATCCCCTTCTGCGATTTCTTCCGTTTGCTCTTCGAATCCCTGCCACATCTTGGCTGAAATTCTGCCTGTCTCATCCTGAAGGATCATGTCGAGATACGGGTCGCCTGCTCTCGTTTTACGAATGCTTTTCTCGGTTACGAGAAAGTATCCCTGGATATCCGTGTCGGGTTTAAATGACGAAATCTGTTGGGGTTTCTTAGCCATCAAGGATTTCAAAGTATATTCCGCTCAGTTCAAATGTCAAGCCCTTTTGAGTATCTTGATTCCCGGTGAGACTCATTTTCCTTTTAGATTTATCCTTCGGACGCTATCTTAAACCAACAACAGAAAAATTTCCGGAGGAGATATGGCTGACGGCATAGTTCACATTGAAATACCTGTAAAAGACCTTGAAGAAACGCCTAAATTTTATTCCGACATATTCGGCTGGGAGCTGACACCCGTCCCTGATAACGATTACATACTTTTTACCGCTGACGGAGCGGGAATAAGCGGCGCGTTCGTCAAGCCCGAAACGCACCAGATCGGAGGAACTGTCGGTTATATTCAGGTAGAGAATATCGAAGACTCGCTTCAATCTGTCGAAGATAACGGCGGGAAGGCTCAGAGCGGGAGACAGGACGTTGGTGACGCCGGATGGTTCGCGCTGTTCACCGACCCGGACGGCAATCCGATGGGACTATGGGAGAACAAGCCTGAATAAGGCTGCACCGCCATCGGCGGTAACTCTGACCGCTCTCCCTTGTCTTTGCGATCCCGATTTATCGGGAGAAGCAATCTCGGGATGCTTCGACTCCCCGCCTGACATCCATCGGGCAGGCGCTCAGCATGACAGGGTTTAAGAGATTGCCTCGTCGTATCGCCAGCCCGACTTATGTCTGGCGGGCAATGACATTATTTTGTCCTTCTTAACCTACAATACTGTTTCCCAAATCGTGCCGATAAAAAACGTCGAAATCAAAGCCAGATGCGCGGACCATGAACCGATAAGAAAGTTACTTATGTCGCAGAAAGCGCGCTTTGTGGGAAGAGACGATCAAACCGACACATATTTTAGAGTAGACGAGGGCAGACTCAAACTCAGAGAAGGAAATATCGAGAACGCTCTTATTTATTATCGCCGGGATAACAAAACAGGACCGAAGGAATCCGATGTCCGGCTGTTCGAGACGGAGCCGAATTCGCCGCTTAAGTCTATACTCTCCGAATCGCTCGGAATTTTAGTCGAGGTGAAAAAGAAGAGGGAAATTTATTTCATCGAAAACGTAAAATTTCATCTCGATGAAGTCGCTCGGCTCGGCAGCTTTGTAGAAATCGAGGCAATCGACGAAGACGGCTCGATCGGGATCAAAGAGCTCGATGCCCAGTGCAACAAATACTTAGCAATGTTCGGGATCGAGGAAACCGATCTGATTTCAAATTCTTACAGCGATATGCTGCTTGAAAAGCATGAGGGAAACGGACTGATCTCAGAGAGATAAATTTCTCAATCTCAGCGCGTTTCCGATCACGCTGACCGAGCTGAAGCTCATTGCCGCAGCCGCTATGATCGGGCTCAGCAGAATTCCGAAGAACGGATAAAGAGCGCCGGCAGCCAGAGGTACGCCGAGGAAGTTATAGATGAACGCCCAGAAAAGATTCTGGCGTATATTTCGCATCGTGCCTCTGCTCAACTTGCGCGCTCTTGCGATCCCCATCAGATCACCCTTGATCAACGTCACGCTGGCGCTCTCGATCGCGACGTCGGTTCCGGTACCCATGGCAATCCCCACGTCAGCCTGAGCAAGCGCCGGCGCGTCGTTTATGCCGTCCCCTGCCATAGCGACTATTTTCCCCGATTCCTGTAAACTCTTGACGATCTCGTTTTTTTCATCCGGCAGCACTTCCGCCTCCACCCGGTTTATCTCAAGCTCTTTAGCCACCCTCAGCGCCGCTTCACGATTGTCTCCGGTAAGCATCACCACTTCGATCCCCGCCTTTTGCAGATACCGGATCGCTTCCTTCGTGGTTGATTTGATCGGATCGGATATACCGATGAAACCTGCCGGTTCTTTATCAACCGCCACGAAGATAACCGTCTCGCCCTTTTCGAAATGCCCGGCTGCTTCCGATTCCAGTTCCTCTGTCGGCACGCCTTGCTCACTGATAAACTTGCTGTTTCCGACCGATACGATCTTATTATCAACTGTTCCTCTTACTCCTTTTCCCGTAACCGATTCAAAATCTGCCACTGCACCGAGCTCGATATTCTTTTCAGCAGCGTCTTCAATTATTGCCTTTCCAAGGGGATGTTCGCTTCCCCTCTCTACGCTCGCAGTGAGCCGGATCAGTTCGTTTTCGCTCCAATCGTTTAATGATTTTATCCCGACGACTTTCGGTTTTCCCTCGGTAAGCGTCCCAGTTTTATCGACAACAAGCGTATCGACCTTTTCAAGCCTCTCGATAGCTTCGGCGTTTTTTATCAGCACACCCGCTCTTGCTCCTCTTCCCGTTCCCACCATAATTGAAATCGGAGTTGCGAGTCCGAGGGCGCACGGACAAGCTATGATCAGTACCGCAACGGCGTTCACCAGAGCGTATGCTAATTTAGGATCGGGTCCGAATATGCCCCAGATGATAAATGTGATGATGCTTATGATCACGACCGCGGGGACAAAATATGACGATACCTTATCCGCAAGACCCTGTATCGGGGCACGGCTCCGCTGCGCCTCGCTGACCATTTTAACTATTTGTGAGAGCAGCGTATCGCTTCCCACGCGTTCCGCCTTCATCACGAACGTTCCGGTGCCGTTCACGGTTCCTCCCGTCACTTTGTCACCGGCGGTTTTGCTGACGGGCATCGGCTCTCCGCTGACCATCGATTCGTCGATATAGCTCTCGCCTTCCGTGATAGTTCCGTCCACAGGAACCTTTTCTCCCGGACGAACCCGGAGCGAGTTTCCGACCGTTACATCTTCAAGGGGTATATCCCTTTCCTCACCCTTTTCGCCTACAATACGCGCACTGTTCGGCGCCAGACCGAGTAACGCCTTTATCGCGCTGCTCGTTTTACTACGCGCCCGGAGCTCAAGAACCTGTCCGAGAAGCACAAGCGTTATTATGACCGCCGCCGCTTCATAATAGACTCCGACTTCTCCGTTTTCTCCGCGAAATGCTGCGGGAAACAGCTCCGGGAAAAAAGTAGCTACAAGACTGTACATGTAGGCAACTCCCGTGCCGATCGCAATCAGCGTAAACATGTTCGGGGATCTGTTCACCACCGAATCCCATCCTCTGCGGAAGAACGGAGCTCCCGCCCATATAACTACAGGCGTTGCGAGAGCTAATTCCAGCCAGTGTCCCCATCCCGGCGGCAGAAAACTGACGCCGAACGTCATTTTTGACATTGTGAATAGAAGAATCGGAACGGAGAAGACAAGGCTTACCAGGAAACGCCGGTTCATATCTTTCAACTCCGGGTTTTCCTCCTCGTCCAGAGTCACGGTTCGGGGTTCCAACGCCATTCCGCAGATCGGACATGAACCCGGTTCGCTCTTTACGACTTCAGGATGCATAGGACAGACATACTCGCGTTTTGTGATAATCTTAGTTTCAAGCGGTTCCAAACTCATACCGCATTTTGGGCATGCGCCCGGTCCTTCCTGCCGAACTTCCGGGTCCATAGAACAGGTATACAGAGCTGTTGAGCCTTCATCATGATGATGTTCGTGATCATGATCTTCATCGTGGGCGTGATCGCCGCCGCTTTTTGGAGTTTCAATCGGATATTTTTCCGGATCTTTGTCGAAAACCTCTTTGCAGAAATCCGAGCAGAAATAGATCGTATTTCCCTTGTATTCGCTGCTTCCGGCGGCGTTTTCCGGTTCCACCTCCATCTGACATACTGGATCAATTGCCATCAGTTTTCCTTATCTTAAAAATTGGTTCATTTCACGGAAGAGCTCATCTACTTTGCGGTCGGCGGCGTTTCCTTTGCTGTCGACGAATGCCTCCCTTACGCAGCTCTTTACGTGTCTTTCCATAATAACAAACGAAAGTGAGTCGAGCGCTTTTCTGACCGCTCTGATCTGGTGGACTATGTCCATGCAGTATTTTTTCTCATCCACCATCCGCTCGATACCGCCGATCTGACCCTTGATGGACTTAAGTCTTCTGAGCGATTTTTTTTGTGTTCCTGTATCCAGCATATTTGCTCCTTCGCTTTGTATACCCAACACCCCTGTGGGGTGTTAAAATTCATACATAAATATAAGCCTCCAATATCATTTGTCAAGGAAAATATATTTTGTGATAAGATTAGCCCAGCCGTTTATGGCTGGGACTGAAAATCCATGCCATACATCAAACGCCGTTCACGGCGTCAGAATCATATGATCGCTTTTTCTAAAGCTTCTTCCCATTTGACGGACGCACAAAAATCTCACGGGCTACTTCCTGATCCAGAGCGACTTCGGTTTCATCGACTTTTATCACGAATGAGGGAATTTTCTGATAAAGAGTGATCATCGCGCCCGGTTCGACTCCAAGCAGCGTCAGACGCTCGTACCGTTCGTGATACGCGGGAGTCGTGAAGATTATCTTGGAAGTTGAACCCACCTTGATCCGGTCGAGCGGAACCACAACCTGCTGTATATCCGTTTTAAAACCTTTGCAGCACTCCCCGCGCGGTATCTTCCGTCCATGCGGACAATACGTCGGATGGCCGAGCAGGGTACAGATCGAATCTTCCACCTCCGGACTTATCACATGCTCGAACTTACACGCCTGCGACTCCATCTCCTCGCCTGAGACCTGGAGCAGATCCGTGAGCAGGCGTTCGGTCAATCTGTTTCGCCTTATAAGACTTTCGGCTCTTTCCTCGCCCAGATCGGTCAGCACGTACGACTCACCCTCGACGTTGATAAACCTGGATTCATCGCTGTTCGGAGTGAATTCAACGTAATCGGATAAAGCGCTGTGATCGCACCGAACCTCTCTGCCGTTGGGAGCTTCCTTTGCGTTATCCTCCAAGAGCAGGAAAAGGTGCTCAAGCAAGTGGTCTAGCTTCTCTGATTTCATCTGTTTGTTTTTTACCGAATATTTTTCTGAATAAGTTTACAATGTGTGATTCTTCTATGTATTCATAACCGCAGTGCGGGCAGCAGAGAATATTGCATCCCTTGTTAAATGGACAGCCGGAGTGACATGCCATTTCTGCATAAGTGTATTCTGCTCCGCAGAGTGGACAGTTCATCCGGTGTATCCCGTCAGTTTAAGTATAAAATTCAGCATGCCTCCAACCAAGAAAGCTATCGGAATAATCACGGCGGACATAGCGAGCGTCATTTTCATTCCGCGTTCTTTTATCATTATAAGGAAGTTCGCTATGCACGGTATGAACAGAGTCAGAGTCACCGACGCCACCAGAATCTGTGCTGTAGTGAGATCCATGCCGTTCAGACCTGCGATTCCGTAATCCCTTCTCAGGAACCCGACGATGAACGCTTCTGTAGCCTTGGCGGGCAGACCGAGCACACTTTGAACTATCGGGCTTGAAAACCTCTCTATAACGAGCAGCGCTCCGGTTACATGAAGCAAATAAAGAAGCAATGTGCCGACAAAGAATAGAGGCACCGCCTCTTTTAGATACCATTCTGTTCTTGCGAGAGTTTTAACCGTGATGTTGCTCAGCTTTGGAACCCTTATAGGCGGCAGCTCGAGAATAAAATCCGAACCCTCGTCCGGAATCAATTTTGAAGCGAGGAATCCGACCACGATGAGTACGAGGAAAACTACCACTCCCCAGATCATCAATGCGGAGATCGAGATAGCGCCCAACAGTCCCATGATTACTCCCAACTGAGCGCTGCATGGAACTCCCAACGCGAGCAATAATGTCACGAGAATCCTCTCCTTTTTTGTGTCGAGGATACGTGTTGTCAGTGTAGCCATAGTATCACAGCCGAGACCGAGCACCATCGGAAGTACGGCTTTTCCGTTCAAGCCCATCAGTTTGAATACCTTGTTCAACATTACCGCCAGCCGGGGGAGATATCCCGAGTCTTCCAAAATCCCGAATGCGATAAAAAACGTTACCACTACGGGGAGTATGATGGCTATCGAATAGGGCAGCGCCATCGTCAGGAGTCCGTATTCTCCTACAAATATATCTCTTATAACAGCTATGGGAACATGGCTGAACAGATCGCTGAACCATACGGATAAATATTGGGCGAAAATCACGCCTTCGAGATAATCTGTCAAATATCCCGCCCCGAAAACACCGACGAACTGATACATCAGATAGAGAACAGCGGCGGCGGAGAACAAACCCCAAAAGGGATGCATCGTCAAGATACCGATTTTCGTGGCAATGTCGGAACTCTGCTTTCCAAACCTGCCGGTTGCTATGTCCGCTATCCTTCCCGCTTCTTTCATCCTCCGCCTTGTAATGACTCTCGACAGAGGTTCGTTAAATTTTTCCTGCACGGAACCTACTATGCTCTCGACCTCTTCGAGCTCCGCTGTTGACATCCTATCCTGAAGCCAGTCAACGATGGTCTCGTCACCTCCTAAAAGCATGAGGGCGATTGATCTTACTCCTGTCCTGATTTCAGGGAGCATCTTTTCTATCTTCTTCACGGCGGGTTCAATGAGCGGACCGTAATTCAGGCTCATCTCGGGAATCGCGGCAGTTTTCAGTGCGTCTCCGACCTCCTTTAAACCCTTTTTCCGCGTGGCGACCGTTTCAATGACCGGCACACCGAGAAGCTCTGAAAGCGCAGAAGCGTCCACGGAAACACCTCTCGTGATCGCCTCATCGGTCATGTTCAGATCCAGGACGACCGGAAGCTCCATCTCAGCCAACTGGATTGTAAGCAGAAGCCCTCTTTTAAGATTCTTGGAATCTATTACCTGTATAATCGACTTCGGTTTCTGCCTCAGCAGGAGGTCTCTCGTAACGCGCTCATCTTCCGAAGAGGGAAGCAGATTGTTCACTCCCGGTGTATCTATGATAGTGTCTTTGGTATCGTTAGTTCCGATCGTCCCCCTTGAAATCTCGACGGTCGTTCCGGGAAAGTTCGATACCGTTACGTACCTGCCGGACAGATACCCGAATACGACGCTTTTTCCGACATTCGGATTTCCGATCAACACTACGGGAGGTGATTTCGAAACAACTTTGGATGATGTATGTTCGTGCACCGCTAATCCGACCTTCTCTGACATTTGTCGCATAACCCGAACACGATCAGATTGTGCTTGGTGGGCAGGAATCCGTATTCTTTGCAGATCCTGTTCTGCTCCTCTTCCAACAATTTGTTGTTGAACTCGATTATCTTTCCGCACTGAGTGCAGACAAGATGTTCGTGATGCTTCTGTGCGAGTGTATTTTCAAAATGCACCTGACTCTGACCGACGTTTACCTTTGAGACAAAACCGTTCTCGACGAGCAGGTCTAAGGTTCTGTAAACAGTAGCGCGGGAGACCCGTTTCTTCTCGCTTCGGAGACGAAAATAGATCTCGTCAGCGTCGAAATGCTCCGAAGAGCTGTAGACCTCCTTGAAGATCGAAAGCCTTGCGGGCGTGCACTTCATACCGTTTTCATGAAGTGTGTTCCTGAACTTATCTATTAGCGCTTTTTCTATTTCCTCGCCAAATGTAATTGAAACTCATTCTCAATTAGAAACTACACATAATGTTTTAATGATGCAAGAGAAAATTATGATATTTTTAAGAAGTGTCATAATATACGCTTCGGATCGCAGGGTGAAACTGTCTGGTAGCTCGTTGGGCTCATAATCCAAAGACAGCAGGTTCTTCCGAAGGAACTCTCCAAAGGAGTCCTTCGTGACCTCCGGAGAAATCTACCCCCGATACTAAAGATATAGAGCCATAATCCTTGATTTCGCTTAAGAAGTCGGGGATTTTTCTATTTGTTGATTAGTGTCGTTTCGTGTTGTTTTGTGACGTTCAGGTTGGCTCATTTTCGCCACACCTATGTTCGCACCGAAATGATCTAATATTTACTGGACAAATGCTGAGTTATTGGCTATCATTATCTAAAA